>JANOLC010000165.1:0-2395 GCA_031419575.1 Burkholderiales bacterium
CATGACCTACTCCAAAAAATCCTACGTCGAACATGTCGCTGTGCGTGTCAAAGACATCCACTGGCACATCAACTTCTTCTATGAAGCCCTGGGCATGGACGTGCGCGAGGTGGATGGTGACCCTGTTTCCCCCAAACAATACTGGACGATCGGCGGTATGCAGCTCATGAGCACGCCTGACTTTGAGGCCCCGCCCAGCAACGATGCGGGCTGGCTGGCCCATCTGGGTGTGATGGTGGAAGACCTGGACGAGGCGATTACCGCGTGCCACAAGTTTGGCGTGACGCAGTTGCCGCAAGGGCGCAACTGGCTGCAATTGCCGGACGGCCTGGCCGTTGAGCTGATTCAGGCTGTGCCGGGCTCGGTGGCAGGTGTCCTGGCTGTGAATCCCAGAGGCTGACACTTTCTACCGTTCGGGCTGAGCCTGTCGAATGCCTGCCCTGAGCTTGGTCAAAGGGCCCTTCGACCAAGCTCAGGGTGAACGGATACTATTTCATGGAAGTTGGGTAGCAGTCCCCGGTTGACTCGGCACAATGTTCATATTTCAACCCCGCGAAATTCCACCATGCTCACCCCCGAAGTTTGGCAACAAGCCGCCGACAGCCTGTACAACGCCGACACCCAGCGCCACCTGATTCCCCAACTCAGCCGCAGTTATGAGGGCATCGAACTGGCCGATGCCTATGCCATTCAGCAGCTGTGGCTGGATCGGCGTATCAACGAAGGCGCGCGCCTGGTTGGCCGCAAGATTGGCCTGACCTCACGCGCCATGCAGATGGCCTCCAACTTCAATGAGCCTGACTACGGTTACCTGACCGACGACATGCTGATTGTCGACGGCGCCCAGATTGAAGTGGCCCGTTACCTGTCACCCCGCATTGAGGTGGAGCTGGCCTTTGTGATGGGTCAGGACTTGTCCGGGCCAGGCTGCACCATTGCCGATGTGATGCGCGCGACCGAGTTCATCACCCCGGCGATGGAACTGATTGCCTATCGCACCCAAGTGCCGCGTGTGATTGTGGACACCATTGCCGATAACGCCGCTGCGGGCGCGATGGTGATGGGCGGGCGCATGGTGCGGCCGTTTGACGTGGACATCCGCTGGGTGGGGGCCACGCTGTCCAAAAACGGCGTGATTGAAGAGTCGGGCGTGTCGGCGGCGGTCATGGGGCACCCGGCGGCCGGCATGGCTTGGCTGGTCAACAAGCTGGCGCTGCATGGCGGTGGGTTAAAAGCAGGCCAAATCGTGCTGGCAGGCTCGTTCACCCGGCCCGTTAGCGTGGCGGCGGGCGACGTGATTCATGCAGACTACGGGCCACTGGGCGCGGTGGGTGTGCGCTTCGTTTAGACTTTGTTGGGCGGTATGAGGTGATGCGTTTCATGCCGCATTGCCAGATAAGCGGCCTCTTATACTGGCGGCATGAACCAGTTAGTACATTTGCCGCGCACTCGAAAGTTGCCCGCTTCCACGCCCGTTGCGGCATCACCCAAAGCGCCAAAGGCAAGCAATGCAAAGGCGTCGGCACCTGCCAAAGTGGCCGCGTCACGCACCAACGATCCGGCACGCACCATGGCGGGCATTCTGGATGTAGCCACTGCCGAGTTTGCTGAAAAGGGCTTGAGCGGCGCGCGCATCGACGAGATTGCCGCTGCCACCAAGACGAGCAAGCGCATGATTTACTACTACTTCGGCAGCAAAGAGGGCTTGTACCTGGCCGTGCTGGAGGAGTCTTACCGGCGCATGCGGGCCATCGAAGCCGAGCTGCATCTGGAAGACTTGGCGCCCGAAGCGGCATTGCGCCGCCTGACCGAATTCACCTTCGACCATCACTTTGGCAACGAAGACTACATCCGCCTGGTGATGTCTGAAAATATGCAGCGCGGCCAGTACTTGGCGCAAAGCAAAACCATTCAGGACCTCAATGTCACGGCCATCTCGGCCATTGGCAAGCTCTACGAGCGGGGTGTAAAGGCGGGCGTGTTTCGCGCGGGGCTGGACCCTATCGACATTCATGCGTCCATCTCGGCTCTGACGTTTTTCAACGTCTCCAACCGGCACACCTTCGGCCTGATCTTCAAGAACAGCGGCCAGACCACTCAGGCACTCACAACGCGCCGCGCCAACATCGCCGAGATGATTGCGCGCTTCGTTCGCAAGTAGTTGCTTGGGGGCCGCCTCGATGGCGGGGAAATTTTGAATTCGGGTAAATACCAATATTCATAAAACTAACTAGTTCGTACATTAACGGACGGTGTGAGCTGAATGAGCCGGAATTCATAATTTCCCGAGGAGACAAAACGTGATCGAAAAACTGATTGATGGGTATTGCACCTTTATTGGCTACCTCATTGCGGCCATGCTGGCTGTGATGGTGGTGCTGGTGTTTGGCAACGT
>JANOLC010000166.1:0-3036 GCA_031419575.1 Burkholderiales bacterium
GACAACGAAGGCATGGCCCGCGTCAAGCCCGAGCTGCAAAAAATGATCAACTTTATGAGCGTGAATTTGATCGGTGATGGTTGGCCATTTCGCGATCCGTTTGACGTGGTGTTTTGCCGCAACGTCATGATTTACTTTGATGCCTCCACCCAGCGCAAGGTGCTTGAGCGCATACACCGTGTCATGAAGCCCGGTGGCGTGCTGTTTGTGGGTCATGCCGAGAACTTCAGCGAGTCGCGTGACTTATTCATTTTGAAGGGCAAGACGGTCTATGAACGCGTGTAACCCCTGCCGGATATTCTAAAAATGAGTCTGCTCCCCAACGCCACAGGTCAACCACTGGTGCGCCCTGGCAGCGCTACGCTGGCCCCCAAAGCTTTGGCGGGTGGGAGGGTGTCTCAGGTTGACTACCTCAAGTCGCTTCCCCGCAAGCCCGGTGAGGCCTCGTTTTTCTACGCTGACCATCACTTCCAGTACGATGCCGTTAAGGTGTTGCCGGGTGAGTATTTTGTGTCGTCTGATGATTTGGTCATCATGACGGTGCTGGGTTCCTGCATCGCCGCCTGCCTGTGGGACGGCAGGATTCGTGCCGGTGGGATGAATCACTTCATGCTGCCCGATGGCGACAGCGCCGATGGTTTTGGCCGCTACGGCTCCTACGCAATGGAGTTACTCATCAACGAGATGCTGAAGATGGGCGCGCGGCGTGAAACCATGCAGGCCAAAGTCTTTGGCGGTGCGCAGGTGATGGCGGGTTTCACCACCATGAACGTGGGGGAGCGTAACACCAAGTTTGTGCTGGATTACCTGGCCACGGAACGCATTCCCATCGTGTCGCAAGATGTGTTGGACATTCACCCGCGCAAAGTGTGCTTCTTCCCGGTCACCGGCAAAGCGCTGGTCAAGCGACTGGCCCATTCGCATCCAGAAACGCTGGCTGTGGAGGAGCGCCGTGGCAACGCCGCGACCGTGGCAAAAGCTACCGCGGGTGGTTCTGTCGATTTGTTTTGAGGGACTGAGAGTTGAAGAAGATTCGCGTTTTAGTGGTTGACGACTCCGCCCTGGTGCGCAGCTTGCTGGCTGAGATCATCAACCGGCAAAGCGACATGGAATGTGTTGGTACGGCCAACGACCCGCTGATCGCCCGCGAGATGATTCGTGAGCTGAACCCCGACGTGCTCACACTGGACGTCGAGATGCCCAAGATGGACGGCATTGACTTTTTGGGCCGCCTCATGCGCCTGCGCCCCATGCCCGTGCTGATGATTTCTACCCTGACCGAGCGCGGTGCAGAGGTCACCATGCGAGCGCTGGAATTGGGTGCGGTTGATTTTGTAGCCAAGCCGCGCATCGGTCTGGCCGATGGCATCAAGCAGCTGTCTTCGCAGATTGTTGAAAAAGTTCGGGTGGCAGCGGCCGCCAAAATTCGACGGGCCGTGGTTGTGCAGCCACCAGCCGGCGGTGGGGTCGGCAGTGGCGCAGGTGTTTCGCCCGCTGTCTCCGCCCCCCTGGCTTCGGTCGGCCGAATCTCAACCGAAAAATTGATTTTTATTGGCGCATCAACCGGCGGCACTGAAGCCATCAAAGAAATATTGGTGCGCATGCCGGCTGACTCTCCCGGCATTGTTATCACCCAGCACATGCCGCCGGGCTTCACCACCAGCTTTGCGGCGCGCCTGAACAGCCTGTGCCAGATCACCGTGCAGGAGGCGGTGAATGGTGACCGCATTTTGCCTGGCCACGCCTACATTGCCCCCGGTGGTAAGCAGTTTTGCATCAATCGCAGCGGGGCCAACTATGTGGCCGTGGTGGAAGATGGCGAGGCGGTGAACCGCCACAAGCCCTCCGTAGAGGTGCTGTTCAAGTCGGGTGCAGCCATCGTCGGGAAAAACGCCTTTGGTGTCATGCTGACCGGCATGGGCAACGACGGTGCCAAAGCTATGCGCGAAATGAAAGATGCGGGCAGCTACAACTTCGTGCAAGACGAAGCCAGTTGCATCGTGTTTGGTATGCCGCGTGAGGCCATTGCACATGGTGCCGCCGATGAGGTGCTGCCACTCACAGAAATCGCGGGTGCCTTGCTGGGCAAGCTGCGCAGTTCGGGCGACCGTTACCGTATTTAGCCCCGCGTTGCGCAGGGCAGCTCAGCTCAACGCAGCTCAACGCAGTGCCGCCCACAGCATGGTCAATCCGGCCATCAACAACAGGCCATCCATCAGCAGCTTGAACCGCTCGCCATCCAGCTTGACGACAAGCCGTTTGGCTATGAAGGCGCCCGCCACCAGCGACGAGCCAATGATCAGCCCCCTGATGATGGTCTCCACGGGTAGCGCACCCAGGCTGCGAAATGTGATGGCCTTGGCCACATAAACTGTCAAAGACCCCAGCGCCTCTGTGCCCAGGTAAGCCCCTTTGACCAGACCATACGCCAGAAAAAATGGTGCGTTGATAGGCCCCGTGCTCACCACAACGCCAGTGATGAAGCCGATGATGCCACCCACGGCAGCCATGTGCCACAGATTGAGCGACCAGTGCTGGCGCGCCATCCAGCGCCGGATGGGAATCATGGCGATAAAGAAGAGGCCCAGTACGCCTTCGACCACCCCAGGTGGCAGCGTCAGCAGGGTTTTGGCTCCCAACGCGGCAGCGGGAATGCCCGTGGCGCTGTAGGCCGCCGTGACCCGCCAGTCCACCTCCCGCCACCAGGCGGCCACCCGAGATGCATTGGCCATGATGGCCGCAATCGCCATGATGGGCACCGCCTCACGCGGGCCGAACACCAGCACCAGCGCAGGCATGAGCATGATGGATGTACCAAACCCGACGATGCCGCCGACCGTGCCGGCCACCAAGCCCAGGAGCAAAACCAGTGCGAAATCCATGGTGACAGCAATCAGCCAGTTTGAAGGAGCACTACCAATTAAATAGCAAACTATTGATGATTGACGGGGACTTCAAGCCTATTTTACTCCTATTTCCCGTTGATGGCGAGCAATTCGACCTCAAACAGCAGTGTGGCGTTCGGTGGGATCACGC
>JANOLC010000167.1:0-11740 GCA_031419575.1 Burkholderiales bacterium
ATGCGCGAGCCAATGGCCGTGCCGAACACGATGAAATACAACGAGGTGGAGAGCACCGGTGCGGCGATGCTTTGCATCACCGTGCGAAAAGTGCGCGCCATCTCAAACCGGTAGATGGCACCTATGCCGTGCAAGTTCATACGGTGGCCTCTGTGTTGCTTGCGGTGAATTTGTCGTCTTTGTCAGTGTGAACCAGGCTCACAAAAATATCTTCGAGTGAACTTTCGCTGGAGCGCAAGTCCTTGAACTCGATCCTGGCCTCGCCCAACGTCCTCAGCAATGAGGCGATGCCGTTTTCTTCGGTTTGCGTGTCAAAGGTGTAGACCAGCGCATGACCACCGTCCGCCAGGGCCAGCGGCCAGTCCGCGAGCGCGGAGGGGATGGTGGTCATGGGCAATTGCAGCGTTAGCGTGAGCTGCTTCTTGCCCAGCTTGCGCATCAGTACCGCCTTCTCTTCCACCAGAATCAGCGTACCCTTGCTGATCACGCCAATGCGGTCGGCCATTTCTTCGGCTTCTTCGATGTAGTGCGTGGTCAGGATGATGGTGGTGCCCTGCTGCCGCAACTCGCGCACCATGCGCCACATGTCATGGCGCAGCTCTACATCCACCCCCGCGCTGGGCTCGTCCAGAAACAGAATTTTGGGCTCGTGCGACAGCGCCTTGGCAATCAGCACCCGGCGCTTCATACCGCCTGAGAGTGTCATGATCTTGGCATCGCGCTTGTCCCACAAAGACAGGTCACGCAGCACTTTTTCAAGGTAGACCGGGTCGGGCGCCATGCCAAACAAGCCCCGGCTGAAGTTAATGGTGGCCCACACTGACTCAAACGCATCGGTGTGCAGCTCCTGCGGCACCAGGCCAATGGCCGAGCGTGCCGATCGGTAGCCGCGCTCAATGTCGTGGCCGTCCACCACCACGGTGCCCGAACTGGCTTTGACAATGCCGCAGATGGTGCTGATCAGCGTGGACTTGCCCGCGCCGTTGGGGCCTAGCAGCGCAAAAATCTCGCCCCGGTGGATGTCGAGGTGAATGTTCTTGAGTGCTTCAAACCCGCTGGCATAAGTCTTGTTGATGCCGCGCACGGAGACGATGGGCGTGGCGATAGTTGAGGGTGTCATTCTTGGGTGTCGTTTGAGGAGAGGGTGCAAGGTTAAGCGTGCGGGGTGGAGATTAGGCCTCAGGTTTGGGAAGTTCGCTGGAGGTGGTTTCAGGACGAGCTGCGCACCATCTTCTCCACCACCGCCTGCGCCCGCTCCGCATTCACCTTGATTTTGAGCTGCTCCGGTCGCACCGGGGCTCGCACGGCGTGGTCTTTGTCTTTGGTGTCCCGGGCCAGGTATTGACCCAACACCGAGCCGTCAGCGCTGATCACACTGGCCACCAGCGGGTGGTTGGCTGTGGCACCGCGGCGCACGACCACAGCGGTGTCGCCATCGACCAGTGTGACAAAAGTGCCGGGCGGATAAAAACCAATCGCCGCCGTCATGGCCGAGCCAATGCGTGCCGAGTCATCTGTGCCGTCGATCAGCATGGACTTCTCAATGCTCAACGCCGACAGGCCCGAGCGCGTCGAGCGGTCCGTCATGAAGGCGATGAACTGGTCGGCCAGATGCAGGATCTGGCGGCATTCCAGGTTGCGCGTCAGCAGTTCTGGCGCATCCGGCAGGTGATGGCCCTGCACGATGTCCAGCAAATCGTCGTTCACCAAGCCAAAGCCGTGCAATATCGCTGCGCTGATCTGCGGGTGGTCGGCAATGATTTGCTTTTGTCCATCGGTCACGGGTATGGTCTGGCGCGCCAACTCGTCGTGCTCTTTCGCC
This sequence comes from Burkholderiales bacterium, assembly GCA_031419575.1. Lineage (GTDB taxonomy): Bacteria > Pseudomonadota > Gammaproteobacteria > Burkholderiales > Burkholderiaceae_C > JANYCG01. The sequence goes on from JANOLC010000167.1 coordinate 1,823, forward strand.
ATACCAATGTTCATCAGCAGTGCGGCCTGGAACAACACCGGACGCACAGGCTCGGGTACGCCCAGCTTTTGCGCGGTCAGCTCGCACAACACAGCGGAGAGCAGCGCGTGTTTGGCGCAGTAGGCGTAGGAGCGGTCTGGCAGCGCCTGCAGCAGCGTGAACAAGCTCTCATCCGGGTTAGCCAGCAGCAGGTTGGCGGCACGCTTCTGGATGCCCAGCACACGCTCCAGGGGGCTCTTGGCCGCTGAGCCCTGCTTGAGCAGCGTGGCCAGCACCTCGTGCAGGTCCATCCACCCGCCCACCACCTCGTGGCCCACCACGTAGTCAATTTCCAGAATCTCGGTGGGCATGGGGGTTTTGGCAATCTGCTCAATGCTCATGCCACTGCGCACCATGCTGTAAATCAGGCGGTCATAGCTGCGCTGCCAGGCTTTGTAGTCGGCCTCCGTTGCGCTGGCCTGGTGGGCGGCCAGATTTTCCTTGTGGTTTTCGGACGTGATGGTCTGGCCCTTGCGGATCAATAGGTTGCCGCGCGCGTCCCACACGTTGATGGGCACGGGCTTACCGGATTCAATGTGGTGCAGGGGAAGTGGCAGGTATTTCATCGGGCTTTGAGTATGCCAAGAAAGGCGTGAACGCCACGAGCGCCGTCACCCTGCGCAGGTATCATTAACTTTCAACCTCAGCAACAGGAGCTGCACATGGCACTTATGGACTTCATCAAGAAACAGTTCATTGACATCATTCAGTGGACTGAAGAGTCAGACGGCACCCTGGCGTGGCGCTTCCCCATGGCGGATATGGAGATCCAGACCGGGGGCTCGCTCACTGTGCGTGAATCGCAACTGGCCTTGTTTGTGAACGAAGGCAAAGCGGCCGACGTGTTTGGCCCCGGCACGTACAAGCTCACCACCCAGACGCTGCCCGTGCTGACCTATCTGAAAAATTGGGACAAGCTGTTTGAGTCGCCTTTCAAAAGTGACGTTTACTTCTTCAGCACACGCCAGCAGGTAGACCAAAAATGGGGCACGCCCCAGCCCATCACGATCCGCGACAAAGACTTTGGCGCGATTCGCCTGCGTGCCTTTGGCAACTACAGTTTCCGCGTGATTGACCCCAAGCTGTTTCATACTGAAATCTCGGGCACACGTGCGAGTTACGGCGTGACCGATCTGGATGGCCAACTGCGGGGGCTGGTGTTGCAAAACATCAGCAACGCCATTGCTTCCAGCGGCATTCCGTTTCTGGACCTGGCCTCCAACCAGTTGGTGTTTGCGCAGGCGCTCACCACCCAGCTGGCGCCCGAGTTTGCCAACATCGGCCTCAAGCTCGACGGCATGACAGTGCAAAACGTCTCGCTGCCTGAAGAGTTGCAAAAAATCCTGGACCAGAAAATCGGCATGGGCATGGTGGGCAATGACATGGCCAAATTCATGCAGTACCAAACCGCACAGGCTATCCCGAAGTTTGCCGAAGGCTCGGGCTCCGGTGGTGGTGGCATTGCGGGTGATGCCATGGGCTTGGGTGCTGGCGTGGCGCTGGGCCAGGTACTGGCGCAAAACCTGACGGCGGGTTTGCAGGGCGCAGGCGCTGCGGCAGCCCCCGTTGCCGCGCAAGTGGTTGGCATGAAGCCCGAGGACGTGATGGCCACGCTGGAGAAGCTGGCCGACCTCAAAGGCAAAGGCATCCTGACGCAAGAAGAGTTTGATGCCAAGAAATCCGAGTTGTTGAAAAAGCTGATCTAGCCTAATCCCGTTCGGGCTGGGCGTGGCCACCGAATCCCTACAGCGAACCTACCGGGCACCGTGTCCGGGCTGTGGTGCGCCCGTTAACTTCCTAAGCGCGCAGTCCACCCACGCCGTGTGCGGCTACTGCCAGAGCACGGTGGTGCGCAATGGCGAGACGCTGTCGCGCATCGGCAAGATGGCCGAGCTGTTTGACGACCATAGCCCCCTGCAATTGCAGGCCAGTGGTGTGTGGACGCACGGGGTGGTCAAAAAGTCCTTCACTCTGGTGGGCCGCCTGCAATACAAGTACGCACAAGGCACCTGGACGGAGTGGCACGCTGTGCTGGTGGATGGCACCTCCGCCTATTTGAGCGAAGACAACGGTGCTTACGTATTCACCACGCCACTAGAGTCAATCCCCGGTTTGCCCGAGGCCGCTGTACTCGCGGTGGGCAAGCGCATTCGGCTGAGTGGCAAGCCGTTCACTGTGACGTCCAACCAGCTGGTGCAACTGATCTCGGCTCAGGGCGAGTTGCCTCGCTTGCCCGAACTGGGCCGCGAATTTGCCATGGTGGAGCTGCGCAGCGAGGGCACGGGAGCCCTTGGAAGAACAGACGCCGAAGTCTTCAGCATCGACTACAACATCCAGCCCCCATCGCTGTCGATAGGTGGTGCGGTAGTGATGGAAGACCTGCAACTCACCGGTTTGCGCGACGAGTCTGCCAAAGACGAGAAAGGACGCCAGTTTGAATGCCCCAACTGCGGAGCTTCAATCGCTGTCACGCTGACTACCAGCAAGAGCATCACCTGTGCGTCGTGCAACAGTCTGATCGACCTGTCCACCGGCACGGGTTCCGAGCTGAAACACGCCATTCAGGACGAGCCCGTGCAGCCGCTGATCAAGCTGGGCTCGGTCGGCCACCTGCAGGGCGTAGATTGGCAGGTAGTGGGCTTCCAGCACCGCCTGGGAACTGACGAAGGGGACCCCAGCGATCCCGATGAACATTTTGGCTGGGAGGAATATTTGCTCTACAACCGCAAGCGGGGGTTCACCTTTTTGGTGGATGCCACGGATGGCTGGAGCCTCGTCAAGCCCACCACGGGCGCGCCGGTCATGGCGGCCAGCGGGTTGACGGCTACATATCTGGGCCAGTCTTACCAGCGCAAAGAAAACTACACTGCCCAAACCACCTATGTGGCGGGTGAGTTCTACTGGCAAGTGACACGTGGACAAAAGACCGTGAACCAAGATTTCCAAAGTGGCAAAAGTATGCTCTCGATGGAGCAGACCCCCACCGAGTTGACGTGGTCCGTGGGCAGCCAGATTGCCAGTGACGCGGTGGCCAAAGCCTTCAAGCTGGAAGACAAAAAAGAACTGCTCAAGCGCGCTGATGTTGCGCCGGGCAGTGCGATGTCGGGCTTGAACATCCGCACCCTTTTGATTGGGGTGGTCATCATCATCCTGTTACTGACGATCACAACCCGCTGCTCCAGTTGTGACCCCAAGGTTGAAAACTGCTCATCCTCCTCCCGCAGTTCGGGTGGATCGTTTGGTGGGTTTTCGGGTGGCGGTGGACACAAGTGACCGCCCAAATTGAACGCTCCATTTGTTTGATTTATTGAAGGAGATCCCCATGGGACTTGAATGGTTGAAACCTGCTGCCTTCCTCGGCTCCATCCTGTATGCGCTGATTGGCGTGGTGATTTTCTGGTTGAGTTTTGTGATCATTGACAAGATCACGCCCTACAACCTGTGGGAAGAAATAGTCGAGAAGCAAAACGTCGCGCTGGGACTCGTCGTTGCTGCGATGTCCTTAGGCATCTGCATCATCGTCGCTGCCGCTATTCATTGATGGGACGTGTTGCGGGGCCGGGGCCACAACCGGTTGAGGTCGCTCTTTTAGCGTCCGTTTTTGTCGTTTCGGCCTGCGGTCTGGTGTATGAGCTGGCGGCGGGAGCACTTGCCTCATATCTGCTGGGCGATTCGGTCCTGCAGTTTTCCACCGTCATCGGTGCGTACCTGTTTGCGATGGGCGTTGGCTCGTACTTGTCGAGGTTTTTCGAGCGCCAGTTGCCCGCCCATTTCTTGCGCATCGAGCTGCTGGTGGCGCTGATTGGTGGTGCGCTGCCTGCGTTGCTGTTTTTGGCCAACGCCTACACGCCTGGCTCGTTTCGATGCCTCCTGTACGGGTTGGTTTTTATGGTGGGCACACTGGTGGGACTGGAGATTCCGCTGGTCATGCGCATCCTCAAACGCAATGTGGAATTGAAGGATCTGGTCAGCCAGGTGCTGACGTTTGACTACCTGGGTGCGCTGGCCGTGTCGGTGGCGTTTCCGCTGGTGCTGGTGCCCCAGTTGGGCTTGATTCGCACGGGGTTGCTGTTCGGGCTGATGAATGCCGCGGTGGCGGTGTGGGCGCTGTGGTTGTTTCGCCATGAGTTGCGCCAGTTTGCGGCGCATGCGTTCGCCTGCGCAGTCACGTTGGCCGTGCTGGCCGCAGCCTTTGCCGGAGCCGAGCTGATCACCACCTTGGCCGAAGACAAGTTTTACCAAGACCGCGTGGTATTCACCGCCGCGTCGTCCTACCAACGCATTGTGGTCACGCACGGCAAGGGCGGGCACCGCTTGTTTTTGAACGGCAATTTGCAGTTTGCCGAGCGCGACGAATACCGTTACCACGAGGCGCTGGTGCACCCGGTGATGGCGGCGTTCATATCAGGCGGCGTTGGTCGTGGCGGATCGCCCCAAAAAGTTGCCGTGCTGGGCGGTGGTGACGGCATGGCGGTGCGCGAGATTCTGAAGTACCCCGGCGTGGAATCGGTGACGCTGGTGGAGCTGGACCCAGCCATGACGCGGCTGTTTTCAGAGCAGCCCACATTGGTCAAGCTCAACGGTGAGTCGCTCAAATCACCCAAACTCAAAGTCATCAACACCGACGCCTTTCAGTGGCTGGAACAAACCCAAGATACGTTCGACATCATCGTGGTGGACTTCCCCGACCCCACCAATTTCAGCATTGGCAAGCTCTACACCAACTCGTTTTATGCGTTGCTCGACCAGCGCCTGTCCGCCAGCGGTTACGCCGTGATCCAGACCACCTCGCCACTGGTGGCCCGTCAGAGTTTCTGGACGGTGGTGCAAACCATCGAGTCGGTCGGCTTCACGGCCACGCCGTATCACGCGAATGTGCCCAGCTTTGGCGAATGGGGCTTCATCATTGCCAGCCGCCGCCCGTATCGCCTGCCCACCGCGCTACCCGAGGGCCTGCGGTTTTTGAACGTGCAGACCTTGCCGCTGTTGTTTGATTTTTCGGTGGACATGGCGCGCGTGCCTGCCGAGGTGAACCGGCTGTCGAACCAGGTTCTCGTCACCACCTATGGGCAGGAGTGGGGGCAGGTGGCGGCTCACCCATGAAGCGCCGTCACTTTCTGATGGGTACTTTTCTGCCTCTCACCGCTTGCAATAGCGACCAAGATCTGGACCACATCGCGGGGGATTTCACGGGCATTTCATTCGGTCGTGGTCATTTGCTGCGCCCCTCAATTAGTTCAGGACGAACGAGTTCGTGGCCCGCCCCCTCCGTCATTCACAAAACTCGCGTGGTCATTGCCGGTGGTGGCGTGGCCGGGCTGGCAGCGGCGCGCGCCCTAAGGCTCCGGGGCATGGACGACTTCGCCCTGCTGGAGCTGGAAGACGAAGCCGGTGGCAACAGCCGGGGCGGGGCGGTGGGTGGTATCCCCTGCCCGCTGGGTGCGCACTACCTGCCCGTGCCGGGCGATGACGCACCCGATGTGCAAAACCTGCTGGAAGAGCTGGGCCTGCGCCAACGTGTGATGGGCCGCTGGCAGATCGACGAGCGCCACCTGTGCCATAGCCCGCAAGAGCGCTTGTTTTTTAATGATGAATGGCAACCGGGTTTGCTGCCGGTACAAGGCGTTGGCCCCGACACGCTGGCCCAATACGCCCGGTTCGCGGCCCTCATCGCGCAAGCCCAAAAAACTGCGAAATGGACAATTCCAGTATCAAATAGGCCTGAAGTCCCCGTCATTGCTAATTTGTTTGCTATTACTTTTGATAGCTATCTGAGCCAGAACGGCCTGACCGACCCGCACCTGCGCTGGTACCTGGACTACTGCTGCCGTGACGACTACGGCACAGGCATTGCCACTGTGTCCGCCTGGGCCGGCATTCACTACTTTGCCAGCCGCCACGGCTTTCACGCGCCGGGCGGTGAGGATGGCGAGCGCGAGGGCGTGCTCACCTGGCCGGAAGGCAACGCCTGGCTCACGCGCCACCTTGCTGCACCTTTGAAAGACCGCTTGCACACCGGCTGGGTAGTGCTGCGCGTGGCCGACGTCAAACACGGCGTGGAGGTGGATGCCTACAACCCGGCTCAACAAGTCACGCACCGCTGGTTGGCCGAACGCTGCATCAATGCTCTGCCCGTTTTTGTTGCCGCGCGCGTCGTTGAAAGTCCGCCTGACTTTCTGCGCACCGCAGCCTTGCAGACCCGCTACGCACCCTGGTTGGTGGCCAACATTCACATCAACACGCCGTTGTTTGACCGCCCTGGCCCAGCACCCGCGTGGGACAACGTGATCTACGGCGATGCCGCCAACGCAAAGACCGGTGGCGGTCTGGGCTACGTCGACGCCATGCACCAAAGCCTGCGCCCCGTGCCCGGCGCCACTGTGCTCACCCACTACCGCGCGCTGGGCGACATCGCCAACGGCAGACGCCTGCTGATGGACACGCCCTGGGCTACCTGGCGCGACACCATCCTGACCGAGTTGAGTGTGGCGCACCCCGACATTGCCCGCAAAACCACCCGCATCGACATCACCCGCTATGGGCATGCGATGGCGGTGCCTGTGCCCAGGGTTGAGAGTCAAATAGGCCTGAAGTCCTCGTCAAAAATCAATAGTTTGCTATTAAAAAAAGAGCGTTCAAGTTTGCCCCGCCAGCGCGTCAGCTACGCCCACAGTGATTGGGCAGGCTACAGCGTGTTTGAAGAGGCGTTCACGATGGGGCACCAGGCGGGTCAGCAGGTACAGCAGACATTGCCGTCGCCTTGAACACCTCTGGGTGCGCGGGCGTCATCAGCGATTGGGGTGAATTGTTGTACCGCTTGGGGCTCGCATCAGTGATGGGGTTATCCGGATGAGGAAAATTTGGTACCAAGGCCCTTAAACTTCTCAGCTAGCGCAAATCAATCCAACGGCCCCCTAACCCGGAAAAACTCATCATGCAGCACGTCGTATTCAACCAAAAAGGGGGCGTTGGCAAGTCCACCATTACCTGCAATCTGGCGGCCATCAGCGCTTGGCAAGGGCTGCGCACGCTGGTGATTGACTTGGACTCGCAGGGCAACTCCACGCGGTATTTGCTCGGCGACGAAAAAACTGACGACATGCCCAACGTGGCCGAGTTTTTTGAGCAAAGCCTGAAATTCACTGTGCGGGACCGGGGTGCCAAGGAATACATCGTCAACACCCGCTGGGAAGGGCTGGACTTGATGCCCTCAAGCCCCCTGCTCGACGAGCTGCACAGCAAGCTGGAGTCGCGCCACAAAATCTACAAGCTGCGCGCCGCCCTGCTCACGCTGGCCGAAGATTACGACCAGATCTACATCGACACCCCGCCCGCACTGAACTTCTACACCCGCTGTGCACTGATTGCCGCGCAGGGCTGTCTGATCCCCTTTGACTGCGACGATTTCTCGCGCCGCGCGCTCTACACGCTGCTGGAAAACGTGGAGGAAATCAAGTCTGACCACAACGCCGACCTGGTGGTCGAAGGCATCATCGTCAACCAGTTCCAGCCGCGCGCCAACCTGCCCCAGCGCCTGGTGCAGGAGCTGATCGACGAGGGCCTGCCGGTGCTGCAGCCGTACCTCAGCTCATCGGTGAAGATTCGCGAATCACACGAGCAATCGCTGCCCATGATTTTCATGGACCCCAGCCACAAGCTGACCCATGAGTTCATTGCGCTGCACGATTCGCTGCTGTAGGCCCATGTTCCCGCCGATCAGGCCGTACCGTTCAGGCCACCTGACGGTAGACGAGATTCACACGCTCTACTGGGAAGAATGCGGCAACCCCAATGGCGTGCCGGTACTGTTTTTGCACGGCGGGCCGGGTTCGGGGCTGTCGCCACGGCATCGCCAGTTTTTTGACCCGGCTTATTACCGCATCGTGCTGTTTGACCAACGCGGCGCAGGCCAGTCCACCCCGTTGGGCGAGGTGCGCAACAACACCACGCCGTTGCTGGTGCAAGACATTGAGCAATTGCGGCAAATGCTGGGCATCACGCAGTGGCTGGTGTTTGGTGGCTCGTGGGGTTCCACGCTGGCGCTGGCCTATGGGCAGGCGTATCCAGAGGCCTGCACGGGGTTTGTGTTGCGTGGCATTTTCTTGTGCACGCCGCGCGAGATTGACTGGTTCATGAACGGCATTGCGAATTTCTTCCCGAATATTCACGCCGAGTTTGTGAAGGACATCCCACTGCAAGAGCGGTCAGATTTGCTCAGCGCGTATTGCCAGCGCCTGTTCAGTGATGACCCGGCTGTGAGCCTGCGCGCCGCCCGCACTTGGAGCCGCTACGAAGGCAGTTGCCTGCACTTGCTGCCCCACCCCGAGGTAGTTGATGAATTTGGCTCTGACGCGGTGGCACTGGGCGTGGGGCGGTTGGAAGCGCATTACTTTCGCCACCTCGGGTTTTTCTCGCCCGACCAGCTGATTACCAACGTGAGCCGCATCGCGCATTTGCCTGCCGTCATCGTGCAAGGCCGTTACGACGTTATTTGCCCGCCTCAGTCAGCGTGGGCTCTGCACCAAGCCTGGCCCAGTGCGCGGCTGCAGGTGGTGGAAGATGCTGGGCACTCTGCCATGGAGCCCGGCATCAGCAGTGCGCTGGTGGCGGCGACTGAGCGGTTCAAGCAGGATGGGACGCTGTAGTCAATCGCGCAAATGCTTGCCCCGCTTGGCCGCAAAAGCATCCGCCACGCTCAAGGCGCGCTTGCCCGGCACCACCGTGAAGGCCTCACCCGCAGACACCGTGCCCGGCACATCCACCGCCAGGTAGAAGCCGCAGCAGCCGCGCAGCGTCATGTCGCGCGCCGCGTGGGCGTAACCCATGACCGCGTTGAACTTGCCGCAGGGCTGGCGCGGCTCTGTCACCCGCAACACGCAGTGGGGGAAGTGCAGCTCGTCCCCAATCCAGACTTGAGACTCCAACAGGCCACTCAGCGTGAGGTTTTCGCCCATAAAACCGGGGTTCAAGAGCTCGTCAAACAAGCTCAAACCCAATTCACTGCGGCGCGTTTGCCAAAAGGCATAGTGCTCAAACGGGTAGGCGTAGACGGCTTTGGTGAGGCCGCCGTGGATGCTTAAATCGGCCTGCTCATCGCCCACCAAGCCCAACCGCCCCACGGGCACGGCACCGGCCTGCGCCTGCTTGCCAATGCCGGAGAGAAAACGTTTGCTGCCCACCAGTAGGAACCGGGTTGTAGCGATGTTTACAGCATGTAATTGGCCTCTAGTCCGCGTCATGTATCAATAGCTTGCTATTAAATTAAGAGTTATCAGTTGGCGCCGCCTTGATGTGCCGCTGGTTGTTGCAGTTGCCGTGGCTGATGGCCAAGTTCTCCAGGTGGCTGCTGCCGCCCTCGCACAAGGGTTGGATGTGCTCCAGCGTGACATCGGTTGGCAAAACGGGCTGGCCGCACACCCAGCACGGCACCACGCCATGCAGTTGACGGGCCACGGTCTTGTAAATCTTGTTGCGGGTGTGGGCGAGTCGGCTCAAGGCTGGGGTTCCTTCAAGTGATCATGCGCCGTTCGTCAACATGTGCCCCAGTGCGGCAAACGCGGGCAAGGTGATCGGGTCATTGGCGTAGCTGCTGGCCACGGGGTGTGAGCCAAACCGGGCAATCACCATCTCGGCCTTGGGCGACACATAGAGGCGCTGGCCATGAATGCCGCGTGCCTCAAACACGCCCATGTCGTTGTGCGACACCCACCACATGTTGCGGTACGAATAGCCGGGCAGCAGCACGTAACCGGCCTTGGCGAATTTGGCCGGATCAGAGCCGTTGCGGATATCGGCAATGACTGCCGCTGGAATGATCTGGTTGCCGTTGTACACACCGTCGCAGCGCATCAACTCGCCAAAGCGGGCCAGGTCGCGCAG
>JANOLC010000168.1:0-6446 GCA_031419575.1 Burkholderiales bacterium
CAGAGCACTGACCCACAACACGCCCGGTGCCATGCGCAGCAGCAAGGCCGACTCCGCCCCCACGCCCAGCGGGAACAGGCTGGCCACCACGGAAAAAAACACCAGCGGAGTCAGCACCTCGCCCTTTTGGCGCAGGGCCAAGGCCAGCTCGCGGCGCAACAGGGCGCGTATGACGGCGGGTGCGGTGCTCATCGCCCCAGCGCCAGCACTTGGGCGTGAATGTTGCCAATGGTCACGGGTTGGTGGCTGGTGAGCACTGCCAGGCCGCCGCCGCTCAAGTGCTCTGCGATTAAATCAGTCAGCATGGTGACACCGGCATCGTCCATGCCGACAAAGGGCTCGTCCAGCACCCACAGCCGCGCCGGGCTCAAGGCCAGCCGCGACAGCGCGACCCGGCGCTTTTGGCCTTGCGACAAATGCCGCACCAGCTGCTGGCTGCGCCCCCGCAAACCAAAACGCGCCAACACCGCCTGGGTTTGAGCGGCAGCAGGCGCCAAGCCCGCTAGCGCAGAGGTGAACATCATGTTCTCGTCCACCGTCATGGCCTCTTGCAGCGCGTTCAGGTGACCCAGGTAGCACAGGTTTTGGTGGTACACATCGCGCTGCTTGTGAATGGGCACGTCGTTCCAGCAAATGCTGCCGGACTCGACCGGGGACAGCCCACATACCATGCGCAGCAGGCTGGTTTTGCCCACACCGTTGGAGCCTGCAATGTAGAGCCAGTGCCCGGCCTCCAAGCGGCACTCAACGCCCTGAAACAGTGGCCGCCCGCCCCGGCTGCAGCCAAGTTTTTGAAAGGACAGTGAGAGCGCGGTGGTCAAGGGCTGGGTTATTTGATTTACTTGATCAAGCCTTCGGCCTTCATGGCGGCCACCACGGCGGGGCGAGCGGCCACGCGCGCGCGGTAAGCCAGCAGGTTGGCGTAGGTAGACAGGTCAACACCCACCAGCGGCGCCCAGTTGGTCACGGTGAACAAATAGCCATCGGCCACGCTAAAAGTGTCACCCATCACGTAGGTGGTGTTTGCCAGCAGGCCGTCGGTGAACTTGAGGCGGTCTTGCAGCCGGGCGATGACGATGGCTTTGTAATCGGCGGGCGTGGCGGGGTTGAACAGCGGGCTGAAACCCTTGTGCAACTCGGTGCCGATGTAGTTTAGCCACTCTTGCAGCTTGGAGCGCTCAAACGTGCCATTGGCCGGGGCCAGGTTTTTGGTGGGTGCCAAGTCGGCAATGTATTGCACGATGGCCGGGCCTTCACGCAACTGGCGACCGTCGTCCAGCACCAGCAGGGGCACGTAACCCAGCGGATTGATGGTGTAGTAGTCGGTGCCGTCAGCCAGCTTGTGGGTCTTGGTGGGGGCGGCGATGGCCTCATAGGTCAGGCCGGCTTCCTCCAGCGCGAGGTGGGGGGAGAGTGAGCATGCGCCGGGGGAGTAATAGAGTTTCATGGGGTTGTCCTGTGTGTGGGTGTGAAGGGATGGTTCTGGGAGGTAGCGCCACAGTGCAGAATATCACGATGGGACTTGTACTAAAACGACTGATCTGGGCCGCTTGCGGGTTGCTGGCACTGCTGGTTGCGGCCTTTCTGGGCGCGCAGGTCTATGTGGGCACGGACGATTTCAGGGCCAGGGCTGAGCACGAGGCATCTGATGCGCTGGGTGTGGCCGTCAAGCTGGGGCAAATCAACGTGGACCTTTGGCCTGCACCGGGCTTGGCTCTGGCAGGCATTCAGGTGCTGACGCAACCCGCCCTGACCCTAGCGCAACTGGAAGTGCACCCTGATGTGCGTGGCCTTTTCCAGGGTCGGTTGGACTTGACCACCGTGCGGTTGAGCCGCGCTGCGCTGGCCCAGCCCGGCCTGGATGCCTTGCTTGATGCGCTACAAAAAAAGAAGCAAACTAATGATAATGGGCGGGGACTTGAGACCGAAAACACATCAAAACTCCAATGGAGTGTGCGCCAAGTGCTGCTGGACGCCATCACTTGGGTCGGCGCGCGGGGCGATACCGTCACGCTGGATGCCGACATCAAGCTTGACGAGCAGACCCAACCTGAGATGGCGAGCCTGATCGTGCAGAAGGGCAAATTCGCAGGCGTGGCGGGGCTGGAAGGCACACGCGTCACCCTGAACCGCAAAGGCGCGGTGTGGGCGGTATCTGTGGCGCTGGGGGCTGAAAAAGGCGGTGGTGGCACCATCCAGGGCGAGGTGGAAGTGCACTCGGTGGTGCAGAAGCCCGCGAAAGCGGCAATGAAGGGCGAGGCCCAGGCGGAGGGTTTCACACTCAAGGGGCAGCTGGAAACACGCGACCTGGATGTCTCGCGGTTTGGGGGCAGTGGGCCGCAAGCCACTGGCTCATTCACGGGTCTATTGAACGGTCGCCTTGACGCGAGCACCACGCTCACTGCCCGCGCTGCCGGGCTAGGCAGCCTGGCAGAAGCCTTGCAAACCCAGTCCAAATTCACCGTGAAGAACGCCGTGGTGCATGGCATCGATTTGGCCAAAGCCGTCAAGACGGTGGGCATGAGCCGGGGTGGTGAGACCCGGCTGGACGTTTTGGCGGGCCAGGTGCAGTCCAGGGGCCGGGCGATTCAGATCAGCAACCTGGTGGCCAGCTCGGGCGCATTGAGCGCCAGTGGTCAGGTCGCGATAACGCCTGCCAAGCAGTTAAGCGGCCGGGTCACCGTGGCGTTAGGGAGTGGGCTGGTGGGCAGTGCCACCGGTGTGCCGCTGGCGGTAGGCGGCACGCTGGACGCGCCCGAAGTCACACTGAACCGATCCGCCCTGATTGGTGCGGCCATTGGCACGGTGCTGATGCCCGGTGTAGGTACCGGCGCTGGGGCATCAGTGGGTGGGCGTGTAGGAGATGCTTTGAACAAGGTTTTTGGTCGGTAGTCCCGCTTGGTTATGCGGGAGTGATGTTTTCAGAAATGAGCTTCCCCATGCTGACCCGCTTCTCGGTGACAAAGCCAAGCGACTCGTAAAACCCGGTCACGCTTTCGTTGCCATCGGCGATCTGGAGGTTGATCTTGACGCAGCCTCTGTCCGTCAGCGCCTTTTCCGCGTGCCAAACCAGGGCCGCGCCCAAGCCTTGGTACCGGCGGTCAGGATGCACCGCCACCGAGTACAACCAGCCCCGGTGTCCGTCATACCCGGCCATGATGGTGCCCACAACCCTGCCTTCAATCAGGGCCACGAAAAACAGGTCGTCTTGCACTGCGAGCTTCTTGTCAATGACCAGGCCCGGCGCGTTGTGGGGTGCGTCATAGCCGAAGGCCGCTTTCCAGAGTGCAATGACTTGGGTGCGGTGGGTGGTGTTGGCGTAGCGGGTGATGGAATGCATGGGGATGTGGGAGGCTCGATTTTTCTCGTGCAGCATGCGCTTGGCCTTGGACAAATCCAAAGATGCCGTTATGTCGACATCCTCGTCAAACTGTTGCTCGAACTGTTTAACTCCCAAAGTTATGTGTTCAAACCGCATACCCCGGATTCTCCCGGTCGAGCTTGCGCAGCAGGGCCGGCCAGGCCAGAGCAGCACCCATACCGGCGGTGGCGACTTTCATCACGGCACCAATGCCTTCCACGATTTTGGGGTTGACGTGAATCAACTCGCCACCGGCTTGGGCATCAATCTGGATGCGGCAGGTGTTCTCAAACGTGTACATGGACAGAAATGCGTCGGGGATGGTTTTGCCCACGGTGAGCAGGCCGTGGTTGCGCAGCATCAGGAAGTTGGCCGCGCCTAAGTCAGCTTGCAGGCGTGGCTTTTCGGCTTCGTTCAGGGCTACGCCTTCGTAGTCGTGGTACGCCAGAGAACCCAGCACAAAGGTGGACTGTTGGCTTAAAGGGAGCACGCCGCCCTTTTGGGCGCTGACGGCAATGCCCGCACGGGTGTGGGTGTGCAGGACGCACCCAGCATCTTCACGCACTCCGTGGATGCAGCTGTGAATGGTGAAACCGGCCGGGTTGACGGGGAAGGGTGAGTCGCTGAGCTTGGTGCAGTTCTGGTCGATCTTGACCAGGCTGCTGGCCGTGATCTCGTCGAACATCAGGCCGTAGGGGTTGATCAGGAAATGGTGCTCGGGGCCGGGGATGCGGGCTGAGACGTGGGTGAAGACCAGGTCGCTCCAGCCGTAGGCGGCCACCAGGCGGTAGCAGGCGGCCAGGTCAACGCGCAGTTTCCATTCTTCGGCGCTGACGACTTCTTTGAGTGAGGGGATGTGCATGGGAGGCTCCTTCTGTGTGGGGTGAAATGTATTGTGGTGTTCGGCAGTCTTGGGGTGTATCTCTTTTCCGTTCGTCCTGAGCTTGTCGAAGGGCCCTTCGACAAGCACAGGACGACCGGATGAGTGTCTAGGCCTGCGATTTGTCTTGTTGTTGCAGGGCCGCCTTGTAAACCGAGTTGACGGGCTGGGCCATCACGCGGCGCAGCAGAGGCTCAAAGGCGCTGATGGGCAGGGTGTCATAGGTGCCATCAAAAGCCGGATCGTCGTAGAGGCGGATGAATTCTTCGGTGCGGGCGTAGTGCGGGTGGTCCTTGAAGGCATCGCGCATGTTGCGGTCCATGCCAAGGTGGTGAAAGAAGTTGTAGCCCTGGAAGATGCCGTGGTTTTGCACCATCCACAGGTTGGCATCCGAGACAAACGGCTTGAGGATGGCGGCCGCGATGTCCGGGTGGTTGAAGGTGCCCAGCGTGTCGCCAATGTCATGCAGCAGGGCGCACACCACGTACTCGTCATCCCGCCCGTCACGCTGGGCACGGGTGGCGGTTTGCAGGCAATGGGTGTAGCGGTCGATGGGGAAGCCGCCGTAGTCGCCGTCCAGCAGCTTGAGGTGGGCCAGTACGCGGTCGGGCAATGTCTTGGTGAACTGCATGAATTCACCCCCAATGATCTGCCAGTCGGGCTGGGTGCTGTCTTGCATGCGGGTGAAGTTGGCGCGGGCGTTCATGTGTGTTTGCGTGGGCGGTGTGAATGAGAGGCTGACGTTAATGCAAGTGCATGGCTTTGTCTGGCTTGTGGGTGACAAGTCAGGGTAATCACCTGTACGCGTAGTTTCAATGGCACGAGTTTCAAGTGCACGGCTTTAGGTAGTTTGTTAAAATGTACAAAATTTCTATTTTTGTACAAAATGCAAACCACGCCCTTTAACGTCCCTTTGAGTGAATTCCGCGCCCACACCGCCGCCATGATCGAACGGGTGGAGCAGGGTGAAACCATTCGCATCCTGCGCCATGGCAAACCGGTGGCTGAGTTGGTGCCTGTGCGCACGATGGATGCGCCGCCCAAGGTGCCCAGCTGGAAGCGCCCGTTCGAGCCGGTCACTCTGCCTGCCGGTGTGACGCTGTCGCAAGCCGTATTGGATGAACGATCGGAATTGCCATGGTGAAAAGATGATGAAAAAGATCGAGGCGCGGGACGGCGAATTCCGTATGTTGTTTGATGCCTCCGCCTTGACCAAGCGGTATGCGTCGGAAGCCGGGAGTGAGCGGGCGACGGCTTTGTTTTTTGCCGCTAGCGAGCTGCTGGTGGCAGTGCATTGCAAGACCGAGGTGGCATCTGCCTTGTTCAGGCGCAAGCGGGAGGGCAGTCTGTCAGACCACGACTTCGACCGCGCATGGACTATCGCTCAAGAGGATGTGGCAGATATGACACTGGTGCCGCTGGACGCGCATGTTGAGCGCTTTGCCTTTGCGGCGATGGAGCGCAACCCGTTGCGGGCGATAGATGCCCTGCATGTGGGCAGTGCCTTGTCGGCGCGTGTGGATTTGTTTGTGACCAGTGACCGCAAGCAAGCCGTGACCGCTCGAGAGATGGGTTTGCAAACTGAATATATTGGTGGCGTGGCGGGTGACGCTGCGACACCGCAAGGAAAGACGCTATGACTATGACTATGACTATGACTATGAACTACCCCCAAGAGTTTGACGTGATCGTGGTCGGTGGTGGCCACGCCGGCACTGAGGCCGCTTTGGCCGCTGCCCGCATGGGCTGCAAAACCTTGCTGTTGTCTCACAACATAGAGACCCTTGGCCAGATGAGTTGCAACCCGTCGATTGGCGGCATTGGCAAGGGCCATCTGGTGAAAGAGGTGGACGCGATGGGCGGTGCGATGGCGCTGGCCACTGACGAAGGCGGCATTCAGTTTCGCATTCTCAATTCATCCAAAGGCCCGGCTGTGCGCGCCACCCGTGCGCAAGCGGACCGGGTGTTGTACAAGGCTGCCATTCGTCGGATGCTGGAGAATCAGCCTAACCTGTGGCTGTTTCAGCAGGCCGTGGATGACCTGATGGTGGAGGGTGACCGTGTCGTCGGCGCCGTGACACAGGTGGGCATCCGCTTCAGAAGTCGCACCGTGGTGCTGACAGCGGGCACGTTTCTGGACGGCAAGATTCATGTGGGGCTGAACAACTATGCAGCGGGCAGGGCAGGCGACCCACCGGCGGTGTC
>JANOLC010000169.1:0-1713 GCA_031419575.1 Burkholderiales bacterium
GTGCCGGTGAAGACGTGCGTCACGCCGTCTGCATCAGCTCCCAGACTTTTGACGGCGACATCGGCATCTGCAACTGCGGTGACAACTTGGCTTTACCCGCGCGGGCCAAGGCATCGGCCACGGCATTAACGACGGTGGGCGCTGCGCCAATCGTGCCCAACTCGCCCACACCTTTCACGCCCAGCAGGTTGTTTTTGCAGGGGGTGGACTGGTCCATCTCGGTCTTGAAGCCCGTGACCACATCGGCGCGTGGCACGCCGTAGTCCATCAGGCTGCCGGTGACCAACTGGCCGGTTTCGCGGTCATAGCGCAGATGTTCATACAAGGCTTGCCCCAGACCTTGCACCGAGCCGCCGTCCAGTTGGCCTTGCACGATCATCGGGTTGATGACGCGGCCCACGTCGTTGACAGACGCATAGGCCACCACGGCCACATGGCCAGTGGCGGGGTCAACTTCCACTTCGGTCACATGGCAACCGTTGGGCCAGGTGGGGCCTGCCACCGCGTGGGTGGAGTCCACAAATATTTGGCTGTCGCCCTGGCGCGCTGCCAGCGCAAACAAGTCCACCGACAAGTCGGTGCCGTTGACTTTGAACGTGGCGTTGCTGTAGGTGATGTCTTCAGTGGCCACTTCCAGCTCTTTGGCGGCGAGCTGCTTGGCGGTATCAATGGTGCGCTCAGCCCCCACCCGCACGGCCGAGCCGCCGGTGAAGATCGAGCGCGACCCGGCGCTGCCAAAACCGTCGCCCCGGTCGGTGTCGCCCAACACAATGCGCACTTTGTCGATGGGCACGCCAAAGGTGTCCACCACCAGTTGTGCCAGTGTGGTGGCAATGCCCTGGCCCATGGCGTTGACGGCAGAGAACACTTCAATAATGCCTTCGGGCTTCACACACACGGTGACGCGTTCTTCCAGTGCATTGCCGCCCGTCCACTCCAAAAAGGTGGCCAGGCCCAGGCCGCGCAATTGGCCGCGCGCTTGGGACTCTGCCGCGCGAGCCTCAAAGCCTGCCCAATCGGCCAGCGCCAAGCCTTGGTCCATCACCGACTCGAACTTGCCCGTGTCATAGGTCTGGCCCATGGGGTTTTTGTAGGGCATCTGGTCCGGCTGGATGAAATTGCGGCGGCGCAGGGCCACGCGGTCCATGCCGATCTGGCGGGCGGCTTCGTCCATGAGCCGTTCCATGATGAAGATGGCTTCCGGCCGCCCCGCACCCCGGTAGGCGCTGGTGGGCGCGGTGTTGGTCATCACGGCTTTGTAGTGGAAATCAATCGTCTGGATGTCATACACGCTGGTCTGCACCCAGGGGCCAATCAGGATCTGGATAGCCACGCCTGCACCGGTGGCATAAGCGCCCACGTTGCACAGCGAGGCCACCCGCAGCGCCAGAATTTTGCCGCTGGCATCCAAAGCCAAAGCCGCATCAGTTTGCACGTCTCGCCCGTGGTAGCTGGACAAAAATTCTTCACCGCGCTCGGCGGCCCACTTCACGGGGCCCTTGATGGCACGGGCGCAATAGGCCACCACCACGTCTTCAGGGTAGGCGCTGGTCTTCATGCCAAAGCCGCCGCCCACGTCGCCCACCACCACGCGCACGGCGGCTTTTTCCAACCCCAGGCAGGCGCAGACCGAATCTCGCACGCCAGACGGCATTTGAGTGCTCATGCGGATGGTGAGGCGACCCGTGTCTGTATCCACCGTGCCCAGCACCG
>JANOLC010000170.1:0-3687 GCA_031419575.1 Burkholderiales bacterium
GCGTGGCCACGCCTGTCAAGGAGCCCAGTTCCTTGACGACGGTCACCAGCGCATCCAGCTCCACCGCCCGGCCAGCCTCCACATCCTGCAACATCGAGGTCTTGAACGCCCCCAGTTTCAGAGTGACGGCATGGCGGTCAGACGGCTGCTGGTCGATAGGGATGCCAATGCGCGCGCCGATTTCTTTGGCCTCCAGCATCACGCTGGAGATGAAGTTGCGCACCAGCTCGTCGCCCAAAATCAGGTCGGTGGTAGCCCCCGTCATGGCACTGACCGGGTTCACGGTCATGTTGCCCCAGAGCTTGTACCAAGTGTCTTTTTGAATCTGCGGCGATACCGTTGCACCAAAGCCAGCTTGGGTTAAAAGGGAAGCCAGCGCTAACACGCGCTCGCTCTGCTGGCCTGAAGGCTCGCCAATGATGAGGCCGTTGCCAAAGTGGTGGTGGATCAACCCCGGCGCATCGACCGAGCAGCTGGCATGTACCACGCAGCCGATGACTTGGGCTGCGGGGATGGCCTGCGCGATGGCGCCCGTAGCGTCCACCGCCTTCAACGCAGTGTTCTCGAACGCGCCGCCAAAGCCCTGAAAAAACCACCAAGGCACGCCATTCATCGCCGTCAGAACGATGGTGTGGGGGCCAATCAGTGGGGCAATGTGCTGTGCCACCTCCAGCAGCGACGGGGCTTTGACGGCCACGATAACCAGGTCTTGCACGCCCAAATCTGCCGGTTTGGCGCTGGCGCGAACTTTGTGGGTTTCGGGGTACGCGTTAACGGTACCCGCCTTGTTCAGCTGCAACCCGCTCGCCTGCAAAGCGGCCAGCGTGGCCCCGCGTGCGACCACGCTCACGTGGCAGCCCACGCCCGCCAGCCCCGCACCCAGCCAGCCGCCAATGGCCCCAGCCCCGTAAATACAGACGTTTTTGAAAGAATTAATGGTCAAAATGGTCTCAAGTCCCTGTGGAATATGAATAGTTTGCTATGAATATGTGAGTTACCTATCGGGGCGCAATCACACCCGGTAACTGGCATCCTGCCGATCCACCTGGCGCACCAGCGCATCAAACATGTCCTGGCCCGCGCCATGGGCGGGATGAAACTGCAACGCGTCGCGGGTGCAGCGCTGGGCGACGGCATCAAGCACGGGGATGGCGGCATCAGCGCCACCCATGCTGAAAGTGGCCAGCTGAATTTCGCAGGCGCGCTGCAAGGTCCACAAAATCGCAAACGTCTGGGGCAGCGTCAGCCCCCAGGCCAGCAGGCCGTGGTTGCGCAAAATCAGCGCTTGTCTGGTTCCCATGCTTTGCAGCAGGCGCGGGCCTTCGTCAGCGTGGATGGTGATGCCCTCAAAGTCGTGGTACGCCACCATGTCGTGCAACTGGGCGGTGTAGAAATTGGTTTGCTGCAAACCGCCCTTCAGGCAGGCCACGGCCACGCCAGCGGTCGTGTGGGTGTGCATGATGCAGTGAGCCTCAGCCACCGCATGGTGAATGGCGGCGTGCACCGTGAAGCCCGCCGGGTTGACCTTGTGGTTTGAGTCGTCCAGCACCCGGCCAGCCAGGTCAATTTTGACCAGGTTGCTGGCGGTGACCTCGCTGTAATGCAGGCCAAACGGGTTGATCAAAAAGTGCTTGTCCGGGCCACTCACGCTGTGGGGAATGCGCACGGTGATGTGGTTGTAGATCATTTCTGTCCAGCCCAGCATGGCGAAGATACGGTAACAGGCGGCCAGTTGCACGCGGGCGGCCCATTCGTCGGGGTGAAACTGTTTGACTGTGTTCATGGTGCGTGTTCAGTAGGTTTTGCTGGCCGCCACCGGGGCCACTGCGCTTTTGAACCGTGACGCCAGCGCGCTGGTGTGGCGCACCAGTAGGTTGGTGTCCAGCCCCACGGCGACAAAGGTGGCACCCAAATCCAGGTAGTGACGCGCCAAGGCTTCATCGGGTGTGAGGATGCCAGCCGCCTTGCCGGCTTTGAGGGTGCGGCGAATGGCGTCTTCAATCGCGGCCTGAACCACGGGGTGCGCCGGGTTGCCCACGTAACCCAGCGAGGCCGATAAATCCGCCGGGCCAATGAACACGCCGTCCACGCCCTCCACGGCGGCAATCGCGTCCAGGTTGTCCAGCGACAGCTGGGACTCGGTTTGCACCAGCAGGCAGATTTGCGCATTGGCCTCTTTGGCGTAATTCGGATAGCGCCCAAAGCGCGACGCCCGCGCGCCCGCCATGCCGCGAATGCCCCGGTTGGGCTGGCCCACATCGTCATCCTGCGGGTAACGCGAAGCGCGTACCAGGCTGGCGGCTTGCTCAGCCGTGTCCACCATGGGCACCAGCAGGGATGAAAACCCCAAGTCCAGGTACTGCTTGATCAGCATCTCGCCCAGCGGGCCTTGGCCCATGGGAATGCGGCCAATCGGGTGCGACGCGGGGTATGCCGCCACGGCTTGAAGTTGTTGCATCAAGGCCCGGGGCTCGGCCGGGGCGTGTTCACCATCGATCAGCAGCCAGTCGAACCCGGCAGCGGCGCAAATCTCGGTGCTGTACGAATCGGCCAGGCCCAGCCACAGGCCGATTTGGGCCTGCTTGTTTTGCAGGGCCTGCTTGAAGAGATTGATGGGTGTGGTGGTGGGTGTGGACATGGTTTGTGCGACTTGGCTGGCTGATTGGACTATTGAAACAGCGGGTGAATGTTGCTGTGCCGCCCGTTGTATGAACCCTGGCCTTCGTCAATCTGCAAGGTGATTCCAACCAGGCTTTCAGCGAATAGAGCGTCAAAATGGGCTGAAGTCCCTGCCAATAGGGCATCTCCTGCTCTTTTTATGAGAGCGGGTGCACGCCCCGCCGCCATGCGCAGGTTGAGGTAAACGAAGGCGTAGTCCCGCTTGCCATCGGCCACAGCGGAGTGCGCAGCCGGGCAGGCCAGCACCCGAGTGCCACCCACGGGGAAAAAGTGTTTGCCGTCGTCATCGAGCTGACTGATCATGATGTCGGCCAGCGAGCGGCACAACGCCGTCATGTTGGTCTTGAGTTCAAGGTTGGGGGTGTAGAGAATGACGAGATGGGGCATAGAGTCTTTCAGAGCCGGGGCGAATTTGCCGTTGATTTTGATTCACCCACGCCCTGAAGGTTTGAAGGCATGGGGGTGACGGGAAACACCACGTTGATCTGCCCGGTACCCGAGCTGGGGAAAAACGGGGTGATGATCTCGGCGGGCGCGGCATAGTGGTGCCAGCCCAGCGCGCCCAGCACCATGGCCGTGTCGTGCATGAAGCCTTCACCGTGGCCCTTGGCGGCGTACTCGGGCAGCATCTCGGTGAACGTGGGCCACTCGCCACGCTGCCACATGCTGACCACGTGGTGGTCTAACTGCTCCAGAAATGGGCTCCACATTTTGTTGGCGTATTCAGGGGCCAAGCCGTTTTGTGCAAAGCGGTGCGAGAGCGACCCGCTGGCAAAAAACGCTACGGTGCCGTCGTAATGTTGTTCCACCGCCTGGCGCATCGCCCAACCCAGCCGGGCACTCTCGGCCAAGGTGTGCACCATGCACAGAGCCGAGACACAAATCACCTTGAAGTGGCGGTCGGCATTCATGTAGCGCATGGGTACCAGCGTGCCGTATTCGGGGGCCAGCGAGGTGGCGTCGTGGGCCAGCGTGGCAATGCCCATGTCATTGCAGGTTTGGGCCAGC
>JANOLC010000171.1:0-4953 GCA_031419575.1 Burkholderiales bacterium
AGTCGCAATGCCACGGTGCGACGCGCGGCTCCCTGGGGCATGTCGTCCAGCCAGCGCAGGGCGGCAGGTGCATCGCGGTCGTCCAGCGCCCAGCGGGCGGCGCGCAGCTGCACACCGTCCCGGGTTTCTTGCGCATCACGCTGGGCTGATTGCTCCAGTGCTTGCAGAAAATGTGCATCACGCGATTCCCGGTTTTGCAGGGCGTGGGCGCTCTCGGCGGCCAGCAAATGGGACAGCGTCCGCAAGCGTGCACCGTAAGTGAGCGTGTCGCCACCGCGCGCCAAAGCCGACTCTTGCACCAGCACCAGCTCAGCCGCCTTGCGTGAGCGGATGAACCGCCCGGCAATCAGGTGCGACAAGGCGTCCAGCAGGGCCACGTGCATGGCGCGTTCTTTGTGCTGCAAGCGCCAGCGCCGAGCCTCGGCTGGAATGGCGAACAAGGCGGCCAGCGCGCGCAGCGCCAGGTGCAGCACCACAAACAGCATCACCACAAGTAGCAGCACCAGGTTAAGCGACAGGTCTACGCGGTAGGGCGGCCAGTAAAGCGTGATGGTGCCCTGGTTATTGCCCGCCAGCAGCGCCACCGCCACCGCGATGGCAAACAGGGTCAGGATGGACAAGGCGATGCGCATAACACTTAAAAAGTTGCCCCGTGTAGCTGCATAGAGCGCGCTTAACGCCCCGCTGCTGCAGTGGCCAACGCAGCCAGTGTGTCATCCACACGGGGCAGCTCCAGCGTTTTCATTTGCGCTTGAACTTGTTGAAGCACGGTCGCGGCATTCTGGGTTTTACGGGACGTGGGATCAAAATATCTGTTGAGCGAATTAGATGCTGCACTCAGGTCGGCGCGTGAGGATTCCAACTGCCGGGCCAGCAGCCCCAGGCGCGCGTTCAGCAGTTTGAGCTTGAGGTTTTCGCGTACAAAGAAGGACTGCTCGGGCGACAGCAACGCGGCGTCTGGCTGCTCGATGCGGCTGACTCGCATCAGGCCGCGCGTTTCATTGAGCACCACCTGCAACGAACGTTGCCACCACGTCGACAGGCTCTCGCTGTCTTGGCGCTTGAGCGAGCCCACAGCGTTGACTGTGGCGACGGCATTGGCCAGTGGTATTTCATCGGCCAGCCGCACCAGTTCGTCCATTTTGACCAGCAGCGCGGGGGTGTCCGACAAAGTGGTGGCCTTGATGCGACCCACGTCTTTGGCAATGGCGCGCAGTAGCGGGGTTAAACGGGGTTGAGCCGCACGTTGCACCCTCAATTCAGCCGATTTCAGGGCGGCCAGCAAGGGCTCGGCGCTGCCCGTCAACTGCGCTTGCTGCTGCGCCAGCCGCACGGCCGAATCAATGTCCACCACCAGGTTTTCATCGCGCGAGCGTGACAGGCTTTGCATCAGCTCTTCAAGCTGGGTGCGCTGCAACGAAACTTCGCTGAACTTGGCATCGGACACCGCCAGCTTGGCCGCTGTGTCAATAGCCAATTCGGAAGCCGTTTTGGCCATCGCACGGGCCTCAACGGCCGTGGCACCCGAGTCCGCGCTTTGCCGGGCCAATTGCTCTTGAATGTTGGACAGTTTTTGCCACAGCAGGCCGCTAACCACCAGGGCGAAGACCACCAAGGCCCCCAAAGCGAGCAATACGCCACGGGGCACCGCGACAGCGCTGACCGGCCCAGGGAGGGGTGCCGAAGCAGGCACAAAGGCCATCGCGTCCGCACGGTTCGGCTCAGCGCTCTGCGTGGGGTTTGGCGGGATGGTCATCTCATCGATTCTATCGAGGCCACCACGCTGGACAGCGCCGGACGTGACTCACAAACAACACCAAAACCGGCGTGTTTAGCTTTGTCGGCAATCCGCGAATGGGTAGCCACTGCGCGGGCAGCTCCCCAGGACTGCTGTGGCACGGCCTGCTGTAAATTGGCGATGGCCTCACTGCTGCTAAACAGCCAGACCGAGCCGTCTGCCGCCGCCGCTTGCGCCTGCACTTTTTGCAGCTCAGACAAGACGGGCACACCCCGCTGGTAGGCCACCACGAAGTCCACCTGCACACCGGCCTGCACCAACTGCGCGGCAAACCAATCACGGCCGACTCCCGCCACTTCGACCGGCGCTGCACCCGTCTGATTCGCCTGCTGTGCACCCCGCACAATCAGCACCCGGCTTCCGGGCCGAGCCTGCGGCTGCACCACGCGCCAGAGGGCTTCGGTATCAAACTGGAGTGAGTCCGGGGTCGGGGCATCGATCAAATGGTCAGCCACACCCGCATGTTGAAGGGCACGCACCGTGCCAGGCCCCGTCGCCCACGCTCTACTTTTGATAGCTAAGTATTCAATATCAACGCGGACTAACGATGGTTTTGATGCATAAAAGTGCACTACGGCATTGCCGCTGACAAACATCAACGCGGTATAGCTGCCTACGCGCTGCCAGCTTTCCAACAGGGCGCGGGGGTCGGCCACTGGCAACACATCAATCAGGGGCAACAACCACGGCGTAAGGCCTGCTGCGGCCAAACCCTGCATCCAGCCCGGCGCATCGCCAGCAGGCCGGGTGACCACGACTCGCATGACCGCTCAAGCCCGCAGGGTCTTGGCACCACCCGCAATCAATGCGGCAGCCACCCGCTCGCCCAGCACGTTGGCTTGGGCCAGATTGGCGACTTGGCTTGACGCATGGGCGCGCACCAATGAATCCAGCCCCTCGGCATCGCCCCAGGCTGCGTTGATGTCCAGAACGTCACCTGACCACGTGGCAAACGCGGCCAGCGGCATGGAGCAACTGCCCCCCATGGTGCGGCTGACGGCGCGCTCTGCAGTCACCGCCAGCCACGTGGGCATGTGCGCCAAGCCGGCGAGCGCCTGCATCAACTCAGGCCGATCCGCACGAATCTCAACCCCCAAGGCACCCTGCCCGGCTGCGGGCAGCATCTGCGTTGGCTCGAACACCGTCGCAATGCGGTTCGCCAAGCCCAGGCGCTTCAAGCCCGCAGCAGCCAGCACGATGGCCCCGTAATGGTCTTCATCGAGTTTGCGCAGGCGGGTGTCCAGGTTGCCCCGCAGTGGTTCAATTTTCAAATCAGGGCGCAGCGCGCGCAGCAGCACCATGCGGCGCAGGCTGGACGTGCCCACCACAGAACCCAGGGGCAAGTCATCCAGCGATACGTAGCGGTTGGACACCAGGGCATCGCGCGGGTCCTCGCGCTCCATCACGCAGGCCAGGCTAAACCCGTCGGGCAAGTCCATCGGCACGTCTTTGAGCGAATGCACGGCCAGGTCGGCACGGCCTTCTTCCAGCGCCACTTCCAGCTCTTTAACGAACAGCCCCTTGCCACCGACTTTGCTCAGCGAGCGGTCCAAAATTTGATCGCCCCGCGTCGTCATGCCCAGCAGCGTGACGGCGTGACCGGCCTTGGTAAGCAGCGCCTGTACGTGTTCGGCCTGCCACATCGCCAGACGGCTTTCCCGTGTGGCAATGGTCAGGGACAGACCGGACACGACTGGGGTTGAGTTCAAAACCATAAATTCAAGACCATCAAGGGGTGAGAGTGGGATTCAGAAAGACGAATCAAAGCGTGAACCATTGGTAACCGACTGGTAATTTGACAACGCCTTAGCGCCGCTTTCAAGCCGTCGAGAATGCTAGCATGATCCTTGCTTGAAACCAGCGAATCCCTCTGCCCCTTTCACGTCCCCCTGACCCATCATCACCATGAACAAAACCAGCCCTAGCGACGCGACCCCACCTGCCAAACCGGCCAAGTCCACCAAGGTGCCCGCATCCGCAACGGCCACCCCCGCCGCCGAGCGCCCGCTGGCCAAAATGAAAGCCAACGAGCGCCCGCTGGTAGAAGACATCCGCCTGCTGGGCCGCATGCTGGGCGACGTGATTCGCGAACAAGAGGGACAAGCTGCATTTGACTTGATCGAGCAGATCCGCAAGCTGTCCGTCGCATTCCGGCGTGATGCCGACACCGAAGCCGACAAGGCACTCAAAAAGCTGCTTAAGAGCTTGAGTGGCGACCTGGCGGTCAGCGTGATCCGCGCCTTTACCTATTTTTCACACTTGGCCAATTTGGCCGAGGACCGCCACCACATCCGCCGCCGCGCCATTCACGAACGCGCCGGCGACACGCAGGAAGGCAGCGTGGATGTGGCGCTGGCCCGCCTGCGCTGGGCGGGTATTTCGCCCAAAACCATTTCGACCACCCTGGCCGGCAGCTACGTAGCCCCGGTGCTGACCGCCCACCCGACCGAGGTGCAGCGCAAAAGCATTCTGGATGCCGAACGCGACATTGCCCGGCTGCTGACCGACCGAGATGAAATTCACGCCCGCAGCCTGGCGGGCAACACCGCCAAAGACGCGCTGGCCCCCAAAGAGCTGGCCGTCAATGAGGCGCAGATGCGCGCGCGGGTGATGCAACTGTGGCAGACCCGCCTGCTGCGCTTCACCAAGCTCACCGTGGCCGATGAAATCGAGAACGCGCTGAGCTATTACGAATCCACCTTTTTGCGCGAAATCCCCAAGCTGTATGCCGAGCTGGAAGCGCACTTGGGCAACTATCCTGTGCACAGTTTTCTGCGCATGGGCCAGTGGATTGGCGGCGACCGCGACGGTAACCCCAATGTGAGTGCAGACACGCTGGAATACGCGCTGCGCCGCCAAGCCGAAGTGGCCCTGCGACATTACCTGACCGAAGTGCACTACTTAGGCGCCGAGCTGTCTATCTCGGCCATGTTGGTGAATTGTTCGCCCGAGATGCAAGCGCTAGCCAATTCCTCGCCCGACAGCAATGCCCACCGGCAAGACGAACCCTATCGCCGCGCACTGACTGGCGTGTACGCGCGCTTGGCAGCCACGCTGAAAGAGCTGACCGGCGGTGATGCCGCGCGCCACGCCGTGGCACCGCAAAACCCCTACTTGAAAGCCGAAGACTTTTACAACGATTTGCGTACGCTGGA
>JANOLC010000172.1:0-2723 GCA_031419575.1 Burkholderiales bacterium
GCTGCGCCAAACAGCAGCAACAAAAACCCGGCTGGGAAGTCATCCATCACGTAGTGATCCTCGCCCAGCTTCACATTGGCCATGGGCTCGCCATTCGCCGGGCCTGCGGTGAAGAGCGCGTTGTCATCTTGGGGGCTGTTCAATGGCGAATCAATGTAAGCGTGCGGCCGTGAGGTGCGCCAGTGGTACAGCGGGCGCACAAATTCCTGGGTGAGCGACAGTGACAAAACCGCATCACGCAGCAGCCTGAAACCCCTTGTGGGCGGCGTCATGAAGCGGGTGCTTTTGCCGGCCTCTTCCACAATTTCCCGCGCTGCGGCCACGCGCTCATGGGAATACGACGCCAGCAGATGATCAGGCGCCAAGCCATTGACCACACACGCCAGCTTCCAGGCCAGGTTCTGCCCATCCTGGAACCCTGTGTTGGCACCGCGCACGCCAAATATCGGCAGCATGTGGGCGGCATCACCCGCAAACAGAAAGCGCCCGTGGCGGTAGTCGGGCAGTGTCAGGGCACGGGCGGAATACACCGATGACCAGTCCATCTCCCACGGCGTGCCACCGTGGCCAATCATCTCAAGTTGGGCGTTGATGCGGGTGCGCAGGGAGTCGGGGGCCAGCGCCTCCTCCGGCGTTTCCCCGGCCGGCAACTGGTAGTCAATGCGCCAGATGCCCAACGGCTCGCGGTGCATCAACACCGTGTTGCGTGGGTTCCAGGGGGGGTCAAAAAACGCCAACCGCTCGGTGGGCAGCGGCAGGGCTATGCGGATGTCGGCAATCACAAAGCGGCCCTCGTAGGAGCTGCCCTCCAGCTTCAAGTTGAGCAGGCTGCGCAGGGCCGAGCGCGCACCGTCGCACACCACCACGTGGTCGGCCGGCTGCACATAAGTGCCCTGGGGTGTGTCGATGTCAATCTGCGCTACGCCGCTGCTCTGGTCCGCATCTACCACCCCGATCACCTTGTGCCCCCAGCGCATCTCAATGAGGGGTTGCGCTTGCACCAAGGTCACCAGCGCCTCTTCCAGAAACTGCTGCTGCAGGTTGATCATGGGGAAGAAGCGGTCGTCGTTGCTGTAGGGCGCCTCCATGCGAAATACGCGCTGGCCCCGGTAAAACGAATTGCCAAAACGCCATGGCAAGCCCTGTGCTGTGACGGCTTTGTCCGCACCGACTTGCTGCAAGATTTCCATAGACCGGCGCGTGAACACAATCGCCCGGCTGCCTTCGCACACCTGCTGCTCGGATTCCAGAAGTACGCAAGGCACGTCAAAACGTGCTAGTTCCAGCGCCGTGGCCATGCCCACCAAGCCCGCACCGGCAATCACCACTTTGGCGTGGGCTGGATGGGCCGGTCGCTCAGCCGCCGGGTACACCTGGTAGTCGAAGTAGATCGATGAGCGGGGAGTCCTCGAGGCTTGGTGCATGGTGAGGTGCTACGTTTTATAGAGCTAACTATTGAATACTGACAAGGACTTGTAGCACTTTTTATTCTGAATTTACAACAACCGCTTCAAATACCGCCCCGTATGACTAGCCGGGTTCGCCGCCAAATCTTCCGGCGTGCCCACGCCCACCACTTGCCCGCCGCCGGAGCCACCTTCGGGGCCCATGTCGATCAGCCAGTCTGCGGTTTTGATCACGTCCAGGTTGTGTTCGATCACAACGATGGTGTTGCCCGCATCACGCAGCTGGTGCAATACTTTCAGCAGCAAATCAATATCGGCAAAGTGCAGGCCGGTGGTCGGTTCGTCCAGGATGTAGAGGGTGCGGCCGGTGTCGCGTTTGCTCAGTTCCAGCGCCAGCTTCACGCGCTGTGCTTCGCCGCCTGACAGCGTGGTGGCCGCTTGACCGAGGCGGATATACGACTGCCCCACGTCCAACAGCGTGTGCAGCTTGCGCGACAGTGTGGGCACGGCACTCAGAAACGCGTAGGCGGCTTCCACCGTCATGTCCAGAATCTGCGCGATGTTTTTGCCCTTGTATTGCACCTCCAGCGTTTCGCGGTTGTAGCGCATGCCTTTGCACACGTCACAGGGCACATACACGTCTGGCAGAAAGTGCATTTCAACCTTCACCATGCCGTCGCCCTGGCAGGCTTCGCAGCGGCCACCCGCCACGTTGAAGCTGAAGCGCCCGGGGCCATAACCGCGCTCGCGGGCAGCGGGCATCTCGGCCATCAACTCGCGGATGGGCGTGAACAACCCCGTGTAGGTGGCGGGGTTGCTGCGCGGCGTGCGGCCAATGGGGGACTGGTCGACGTTGATGACCTTGTCGAAATGCTCAATGCCTTCAATGGCTTCATGGGCGGCGGGCTCATCGTGCGCGCGGTACAGCGTGCGGGCCACGGCGGTGTAGAGCGTGTCGTTCACCAGGGTGGATTTGCCCGAACCGGACACGCCGGTCACACAGGTCAGCAGGCCCACAGGAATCTCAACACTCACATTTTTCAGGTTGTGGCCGGTGGCACCAATCACGCGCAGCGCCTGCATATCGCCCAAGCTGGCCTGGTGGGCGGCTTCGCGTTCGGCGCGGCGGGCGGCAGCGGGGCTTTGCGGGAAGCGGCTGGATTTGAATCTGTCGGGCGACTCGGTGGATTTCACCGCAGGCAGCCAGGCGGTGCGGTGCTTGGGCACGGCGATTTTAAGGGTCTGCGCCAGGTATTGGCCGGTGAGTGAATCGGGGTTGTCACGCACCTGCGCAAACGTGCCCTGCGCCATCACGCG
>JANOLC010000173.1:0-6704 GCA_031419575.1 Burkholderiales bacterium
GGCGTAGATATCCGTCCACGGGCCCATAGAGGCATCGCGGCGGTACATTTCGGGGGCGGCAAAGCCGGGCGTGTACATGGGGCGGATGAAGTTGCCTTCTTTGCTCAACACCTCGCGCGCAGCGCCAAAGTCAATCAGGACGGATTTATTGTCATCGGTGATGAAGATATTGGCAGGTTTGATGTCCAAGTGCAGCATCTTGTGCTGGTGCACGATGCGCAAGCCGCGCAAAATTTCATCAAACAGCGAGCGAATGGTGGACTCGCGAAAAACTTTTTGCTGCTTCAAATCACGGGCGGTGATGATGAAGTCCTGGAGCGACGCGCCCTCCAGGTAATTCATCACCATGTAGACGGTTTCGTTCTCACGAAAGAAGTTCATCACGCTCACCACCGAGGGGTGTGAGATTTGAGCCAGCGAGCGGCCTTCTTCAAAAAAGCTTTTCAGGCCCAACCGATAGAGCGACAGCTTTTCAGGCAGGACCTGTGGGCTCAACTCACCCGCCCCCCGGGAGGCCAGCGATGAGGGCAGGTATTCTTTAACAGCGACTTGCTGGCCGTCGGGATCCAACGCCAGGTACACCACGCCAAAACCGCCCGCCGCAACTTTGCGAATGACGCGGTAGCCACCAATCATGGTGTCTGGGGGAAGCGGAGCTGGTTTAGCCTTCGACATAAATTTGTTGTGAGCGCTAGGGCGTTGCGGCTGGCACGAAGAATCCGGGTTATTCTCTCGCACCCCAGCGGGGCCGTTTCGCTGGGGTTTTACCACCCCACATTAGAGATTTGCGATGCCAGTTTACAGCATGACTGGCTATGCCAGTGCACAGCACAGCACAGCCAATTCAAGCCCCGAGCCAGAAGCCAAAGCGCTGCTTGCCGGGCAACTTGGCCTTGAAATACGCTCGGTCAACAGCCGATTTCTAGACCTTTCTTTCCGCTTGCCTGAAGACTTGCGTCAGTACGAACCCGCACTGCGCGACCTGGTCATCGGCAAACTCAAGCGCGGCAAGGTTGAGGTACGCGCCTCGGTGGAGATGGCCAACGCCAACGCCATTGCGGACCCCAGCCCCAAGCTGCTGCAACGCCTAAACACTGTGCAAGACAGCGTCAAATCGTGGTTACCCGATGCCCGCCCGCTGAGTGTGGCGGACGTGATTCGGCTGGCGTCGACTGACCTGTCCACATCGCGCGACTGGAGCGCCGCCATCATGCCGTTGGCCGACAAGGCCGTGAAAGAGTTGCTGTCTGCCCGGCAGCGGGAAGGCGGACGCCTGGCCACCATGCTGCTGGAGCGTATCGCGCAATTACGCGCGCTGGCAGCACAAGCTGTGCCATTGGTTCCCAAGCTGGTGGCACAACAACGCCAGCGATTTATGGAGCGCTGGGCAGAAGCCATGGCCCTGGGCGAAGGCAGTATTGCGCCGGAAGCTGCTCAAGACCGCGCGCTGACCGAAGCCACCGCCTTTGCCATCCGCATTGACGTGGCCGAGGAAATCACGCGCCTTGACTCGCACCTGGATGAGTTGGAGCGGCTGATCAAAAAAGGCGGTGAAATCGGCAAGCGGCTAGACTTTTTAATTCAAGAATTGCACCGTGAGGCCAACACCATGGGCTCGAAATCTGCAGCCCTAGAGTTGACACACATCTCGGTGGACATGAAAGTTCTGATCGAACAGATGCGCGAGCAGGTTCAGAACATAGAATAATGTTGCTATATCAACAGCATCAACAGCACATAAAGCAATAGCACTCAAGGGCCACTGCACATGGACTTCCCTGGCAATTTATTCGTTGTGGCCGCCCCCAGTGGAGCAGGCAAATCCAGCCTGGTCAAAGCGCTGATGGAGCTGGACTCACGGGTTCAGCCCTCCGTGTCGCACACCACCCGAGCACCGCGCGGGCAAGAAAAACATGGTCGCGAGTATTTCTTCGTGTCGTCGGCTGAATTTGATGCGATGGTGGCTGCCGACGCGTTTTTGGAGTGGGCGCACGTGCACAACCACCGCTATGGCACGTCCAAAAAAGCGATTGAAGAACGCATGGCGCAAGGTGCTGATGTGATTTTGG
The DNA here is from genome assembly GCA_031419575.1 of Burkholderiales bacterium. Taxonomy (GTDB): domain Bacteria; phylum Pseudomonadota; class Gammaproteobacteria; order Burkholderiales; family Burkholderiaceae_C; genus JANYCG01. The sequence goes on from JANOLC010000173.1 coordinate 2,070, forward strand.
AGATCGACTTCCAGGGCGCCATTCAGATCAGACAAGTATTTGCCAACGCCATCTGCATCTTCATCTTGCCACCCAGTTGGGAAGAGTTGCGCTCCCGCTTGGAGCGACGCGCCGAGGACTCGGCTGAGACGATTGAAGTGCGCCTGAAAAACGCAGCCATTGAGGTGGCACAGGTCAGTAAATTCGACTTCGTTATAATCAATGATTCGTTTGACCGGGCGCTTTTTGACTTGAAAGCAATCGTTCACTCCCAGCGGCTCAAATATGCAGCGCAGCGCCGCGCCAGAGCCGACACCTTCAAAGCATTGCACATCCCCTGATTTCGGATTTGTAGCGTCCTTATTTTTTCGGAGAGTTTCATGGCCCGTATCACCGTCGAAGACTGCCTGGTGCAGATACCCAATCGTTTCCAGCTCGTGCTAGCTGCCACCTACCGTGCTCGTATGCTGAGCCAGGGGCACACGCCCAAAATCGAAAGCAAGAACAAGCCCGCAGTCACTGCCCTGCGCGAGATCGCAGCCGGCAAGATTGGCATTGAAATGTTGAAAAAAGTTCCTCTTTAAATCGTACTTGATTCAACAAAAAGCACCGCTGGCGGTGCTTTTTTTATGGCCTTGTCAAAGCGGAAGGCCACACTTCATTCATCAGGCTATATTCAGGGTATGACCGCCGGCGTTAACACCACAGACAGCCCCACCAAGCCAGCCTACAAGCGCAGAGCGGTTGACTTGCCCAGCGCTGCAGCCGTCAACGCCACCGCTGCCAGCTTTGCGGGCCTTACGGCCAAACTGGATTACCTGTCAGCCACCGATCTTGAAAAAGTACGACTGGCCTACCGGTTTGCTGACGAAGCGCACTTGGGGCAACTGCGCAACAGCGGTGAGCCCTATATCACCCACCCAATCGCCGTCGCGGCCCAATGCGCTGAATGGAAGCTTGATGCCCAGGCCTTGATGGCCGCACTGCTGCACGATGCGATTGAAGACTGTGGCGTGACGAAGCCCGAACTGGTGGAGCGGTTTGGTTCCCCCGTTGCCGAGTTGGTCGATGGACTGACCAAGCTGGATAAGCTGCAATTCAACACGCGGGAAGAAAATCAGGCCGAGTCGTTTCGCAAGATGTTGTTGGCCATGGCGCGCGATGTGCGCGTTATCCTGATCAAGCTGGCAGATCGGTCGCACAACATGCGCACCTTGTCCGATATGCCGCGTGAAAAATGGGGACGTATTGCCTCTGAAACAATTGAAATTTACGCGCCCATCGCGCACCGGCTGGGCTTGAACCAGACCTATCGCGAGTTGCAAGACCTGTCCTTTAGACACCTGCGACCGTGGCGTTACGCTGTTTTGTCAAAAGCTGTCGCCAAAGCCAGAAGCCGCCGCCGCGATTTGATTCAAAAGGTACAACGGGAAGTGGAAGCCACCTTCGCCACCAACCTCATGAAGGTCAGAATTGCCGGACGTGAGAAATCGCTCTACTCCATCTACAAGAAGATGAGCGACAAGCACCTGAGCTTTGCCCAAGTTACCGACATTTATGGCTTCAGGGTATTGGTGCCCGCCGTGACTGACTGCTACACCGCTCTAGGTATCTTGCATCAGCTCTACAAGCCCGTGCCCGGCAAATTCAAAGATCACATTGCCATTGCCAAGCTAAACGGCTATCAGTCGCTTCATACCACGCTGGTGGGGCCATCGGGAGTCAATGTCGAATTTCAAATGCGTACCCAGGCCATGCATGTAGTGGCCGAATCTGGTGTCGCCGCCCATTGGCTGTACAAGGTGAACACCCCTGACGGCGCGACACCGGACCGGCTGGGGTCGCAGTGGCTCCAGTCGCTGCTGGACATTCAGGACGAAACGCGCGACGCTGCTGAGTTTTGGGATCACGTCAAGGTCGATTTATTCCCCGATGCGGTCTATGTGTTCACCCCAAAGAGTCAGATTTTGGCGTTACCCCGGGGAGCTACGGTGGTCGATTTTGCCTACGCCATCCACAGCAATGTGGGTGACCATACGCTGTCTGCCAAGATCAACGGCGAGCCCGTGCCCCTGCGTACCGAACTGCGTAACGGCGATGTGGTGGAAGTGGTGACCGACAAGGTGTCCACCCCGAATCCGGCCTGGTTAAGTTTTGTCCGCACCGGTCGCGCACGCTCCAAAATTCGGCACCACCTTAAAACCATGGAGCATGAGGAATCCGAGAGCTTGGGCGAAAAGCTTTTGTCCCAAGCCCTGCGTTCTGAGGGCATTGAAAAATTTCCTGATGACGACCCGGCCTACCAATCGACTTGGGAAAAACTGCTGCGCTTTACCGGCAACAAAAGCCGGGCGGAGTTGTTGACTGACATCGGCTTGGGCAAGCGCATTGCCAACATCGTCGCCAAACGCCTGGTTGTATTGCTGGCCGAAAACGGCGAACGCCCAGACGCGCTCACGTTGAGCCGTGAGCGTTTTGTGGCGCAGGAGTCAGGGCCGGTTCGACTGCTGACCCTGGACGGCAGCGAAAACGCCTCTGTCAAGTTTGCATCGTGCTGCCGGCCCCTCCCAGGCGATGCCATCGTCGGCTATTTGGGGCGTGGTGAGGGCTTAGTGGTTCACGTGGCAGACTGCCAGGTTGCCAAAAAACTTCAACATAAAGACAGCGAGCGATTCATTGGCGTAGAGTGGTCGGACGAGCCTGTGCGGTCGTTTGAGACAGAAATTATTGTCACGGTTACCAACGGCAAAGGCGTTTTGGCGCGGGTGGCTGCGGCGCTGGCCAATGCCGAGGTAGACATCACCCACATCGACATGGCGGAAGAAAGCATTCAAGATGTAGCCGATTTGCGTTTTTTAGTTGCGGTCAGAGATATTGCTCACCTCAATCTTGCTCTGAAGAACCTGAAGCGGACCGTCTCGGTATTGAACGTACGGCGAACCAATACGTCCTGATTCAACGGCTCGCGTCGGATATAGATGGCATGTCACCCGGGTGGTTTCGGGTAGCTGACACGCAAGATTTCAATCTCTTCAATGCCTGACGGCGTAGCGAGCTTGACTGAATCCCCTTCGCGCGCTTTCAGCAACGCACGTGCAATGGGCGACACCCAGCTCACTTGGTTTTGGGCGCTGTCTGCCTCATCAATGCCCAGTATGGTGACAGTGCGCTCCAGCCCTGATTCGTCCGCATAAGTGGCCGATGCACCAAAAAAAATCTGATCACTTCCAAAGTGAACAGTCGGGTCGGAAATGACCGCAATTTCAAGGCGTTTAGTCAAAAACCGGATGCGCCGATCGATCTCACGAAGCCGCTTTTTGCCGTAGATGTAGTCGCCGTTCTCAGACCGATCGCCATTGCTCGCTGCCCAGTGAACAATCTCAACGACTTTGGGGCGCTCGTTGTCGATTAAGTCCAACAACTCCGCGCGGATGTGCGCGTAGCCGTGGGGAGTGATGTAGTTTTTGCCACCCGAAGGCACAACCGTCAGAGGCAATTCCTCATCGTCTTGGTCGTCGTTCTCTTTGGTGAAGGCTTTACTCAAAACAAGATGCCCCTTTTTACACTGGTTGCGGAAAATGAACCATGAGAGAAAAACAACCTACAGAGGTAAACCTCCAAGCTGTTGTCCTAACAAAATTTTGTTATTGTGCGGTTGGCAGGAATTGAAGCAGCCACCCAGTTAGTTTAGAGAACAAAGAGGTAGGTATGAAGATCAATCATCAGCCCGAGACACAGATGTATGCAGCCAGGAATTTTGCCGATACAGGCATTTCGCTACACTGTTTCGATAATGTGATCCTTCGTTTTCAAACCTGCGAGTGAACCAATATGCTATCCGACACCACAACCTTTGAACAGTTTCGAGACGAGATGATTGCTGCGGGTTACGAAGAGGTACTCGAACGGCACTGGGAAGCGGGAGTTACGATCCCGATCCATACTCACCCGTTCGAGGCGAACGCTCTCGTTATACAAGGCGAGATGTGGTTGGCCGAACAAGGCGGCACCACGCGACGCCTGCAACCCGGTGACCGTTTTCACGTGCTGGCTGAAGTCCCTCACGAAGAGCGTTATGGCCCCCAGGGCGCAACCTATTGGGTAGCGCGCGGCGCTAGATGAGGCGGCTTCATTAGTTTGAGAAGCTGACTGGCTATTCCGCTGATCGTGACCGATGATTCCGGTATCGTGACCAGTCGTTCCGGGGATCGTGACCGACGGTATGAGACCGTCAGACACAGCGCGCTTTGAATTGTAGGCAGTCTGGTTTTTGGTCGGCGGTAACAGGCCAGGCTCAATAGGCGGATGCGGCGGCGGTCATCGCGACTGCAAACTATTAGGGCATCACGAGTAGGACTGCCCGACCATCCGTCCAGAACGGGTCGCCCGCAGCATTTTTCCCATTCATCGGTGGCGACACCGCAACGGTACTCTCATGCCTAGCACCGACTTGTATCAGCGCGTCAGCAATAAACGTTCTCTCATTATCGAGAATGGAATCAATGCGGTGGGTCGGAAGGTGCAGGCTTTGTGAAAGCTCCATTCCAACATCAAAACTTGCTGTCGCTACCCAAATTCGGCGGCAGTCGGGTGCGAGGCAACCCGGTGTCTGCCACAAGCGGGTGTGATGTCGTCGGCGAATGCTTGGAGATCCTA
>JANOLC010000174.1:0-9133 GCA_031419575.1 Burkholderiales bacterium
GCCGCTGACCTGGCGGGTAAAGACGTCGTGGTATTGGGTGAAGGCGAAGCTGCGCTGGACTGCGTGGTGGCGCTGGCGCAGCCCGGCCTCCATGCACCTCGCAGCATCACCCTGGTGCACCGGCGTGACGGCTTCAAGGCCGGCGCTGCCACGGTGGCAGCTATGAAAGCCCTGTGTGCGGCCCGTCAAATGTGTTTTAGGGTGGGCCAACCTACGGGCTACGTGGTGATAGATGGCCGCCTGACTGGCCTGCAAGTGACAGACAGCGAAGCCGTGACCCATGTACTGCAGGTGGATGTGTTGCTGGCGTTTCTAGGTGTAAGCCCCAAGCTCGGTCCGGTAGCGCAATGGGGTCTGGCGCTGGAGCGCAAGCAGTTGCAGGTCAACACCCATGACTTTTGCACCAGCCAGCCCGGCATCTATGCCGTAGGAGACATCAACACCTACCCCGGCAAAAGAAAACTCATACTGTGCGGTTTTCATGAGGCCACGCTGGCCGCTTTTGGAGCTGCGGCTTACCTCGTGTCCGGGCAAGCGGTGCACCTGCAGTACACCACCACCTCGCCCCGGTTGCATCAGTTGCTGGGGTTGGCTACGGACGATCTGGTTCCTGGCGCGTAAGCAGACTCAGTAAAACAGTGACGACCAACCCCGCGCAGACTCCAAACACCCCCGCAGACACCGGTTGAATCTCAAACCACAGACCGGATCCGTGAAGACCCAACGCCACCCGCACGGACGCGATATTCACCACCATGTAGTAGACAGTGACACTCAGGCCAGACAACATTCCCCCCACAGCGCCGATGCGCGTGGCTCGCCGCCAAAAAATGCCCAGCACCATAGCAGGGACAAACGCGGCCCCCGCCAAAGAGAACGAGGCCGTCACCAAATACAGGATGTCTGCCGGGCGTTGGGCGGCCACGTAGGCCGCCGCCAGCGCCACCACCAGCAACGCAAACTTGGACAACATCACCCGTCGCATAGAACTGGCCCGGTCTGTCTCACCCCCGAAATACAAGTCATGCGCCAAGGCGTTGCCAATGGTCAGCAGCAACCCATCGGCCGTCGACAACGCCGCAGCCAATCCGCCCGCCGCCACCAAACCGGACACCACATACGGCAAGCCCCCTAATTCGGGCGTAGCCAGCATGACGATGTCGGCCCCTAGCTTTAGCTCGGCAAACTGCAAGAAACCGTCACCATTGACATCACTCACCGACAGCAGCGAGGGGTCCACCTTGCTCCATTGCGCCATCCACGCAGGCAAGCTGGTAAAACTCATGCCCACCAGCTCGTTCAACACCTCGTACTTGACCAGTACGGCCAGTGCCGGTGCAGCCAGATAGAGCAACGAAATGAAGAACAGCGACCACGCAACGGATGTTCTGGCTTCTGCCACGGACGGGGTGGTGTAAAAGCGCGTCAGCAAATGGGGTAACCCCGCCGTGCCTACCATCAGGCAAAAAATCAGTGCCAAAAAATTGCGACGAGACACCTCAAACGCGTGCTGCTCCTGTGGCGTACCGTTCGGATCACCCGCAAACGGTCTGGCGTGCGCAGGCATACCTGCCAATGGTTTCGCTCGTTCCAGGTTCTCATGCATGGCCGTCGTCCAGCGCTCACGGGCACTCACAACGTCTTTGGGCAGCGCTGATATTTCTCGGCGCGCAGCAAAAATCAATGCCTCGTCCGCACGATGTTCCACCAGCAGCTTGTGACGCACTTTGAGTGCTCGGCGGTCGGCCTCCAAAGCGGCCTCAACGTCGCGCAGTTTGAGTTCCAGATCCTTGGCCCGTTTGGCATAAATTTCAATGACTTCTATCTCGGCAGGCGTGGTTGAGAGTCGCTTTTCAATTTCAGAAATTTTTTGCAACTGCTGCCCATAAACAATCGGGGCCAGCGGATTTCCCAATTGCTTGTAGGCCAGCCAGGACACAGGGATTAGAAAGGCCAGAATAAGGATGACGTATTGCGCAACTTGCGTCCAGGTTACCGCTCGCATCCCCCCTAAAAAAGAGCAAACCAGCACACCGCCCAACCCCAGCAAAACACCAATCTCAAACTGCACACCCGTCAGGCGTGATGTGATCAACCCAACACCATAGATCTGTGCCACAACGTAGGTAAAAGAGCACAAAACAGCGGCAAACGCAGCAATAATCCGTGGCCAGCGCCCGCCAAAACGCGCGCCAAAATAGTCGGGCACTGTGTACAGGTTGAGTTTTCTCAAATACGGCGCAATCAGCAACGCCAAAAGGCAAAATCCGCCCGTCCAGCCCATTACATAGGCCAGGCCACCCGGTTGTGATTCAGGCCCTGAAAAGCCTTGCAAATACAGCCCGCCCGCCAGGCTGATGAAGGACGCCGCACTCATCCAATCTGCGGCGGTAGCCATACCGTTGTAGATAGCGGGAATGCGCCGCCCTGCCACGTAATACTCATTGGCTTCCGCGGTACGACCATAAATGCCAATGCCGGCATACATTGAAATGGTTGCAAAAAGAAAAATGGCACCCACCCATTGCTTGGACAGGCCAAATCGCTCCGCAATACTCAGGGCCAGCAAAAAAACCAACACGGATATGACGTAGAAACTGAACTTGCGCCGTAACCTGCGCTTGTAGTCCGAATAAGCACGGGCCTCAACACCATCAGTAGCGCCCGCTTCACGCTTGTTGGCAAGCCAGGCAAACACCGCCACGATTGCAATGAAAATAATCACTGAACCTTGCGCCGCAAACCAAAATGCAAACGGCCAGCCGGCCAGTTGCATTTGCAAGTCACGGGCAAAGAAAACGACCCCAAACGATGTGGCAAACCACACCGCCAGCAGCCATCCGTGCAGGGCAAATCCATGCCCTGCTTTGGGAGGCGCGTCTACGGTTGAGCCAACTGCTGCCACGTGGCGATCACGGAGTCCGGATTGAGGGAGATGGAGGCAATGCCCTGCTCTGCCAACCACTGCGCGAAGTCCGGGTGATCGCTGGGGCCCTGACCACAAATACCGATGTATTTGCCACGCGCTTTGCAGGCGGAGATCGCCATGCTGATCAACGCTTTAACGGCAGGGTCGCGTTCGTCAAAGTCAGCCGCCAGCAGTTCCAGGCCCGAGTCGCGGTCCAAACCCAGCGTTAACTGCGTCAAGTCGTTGGAACCAATCGAGAAACCATCGAAGTAGTCGAGGAAATCGTTGGCCAGCAACGCATTGCTGGGGATCTCGCACATCATGATGATTTTGAGATCATCGTCGCCCCGCTTCAAGCCATGCTTGGCCAGCAGCTCGGTCACCTTTTTGGCCTGCGCCAAAGTGCGCACGAACGGCACCATCACCTGCACATTGCTCAAACCCATGTCGTTACGCACACGCTTTAGTGCCTCACATTCCATGGCAAACGCTTCACCAAAATCGGCGCTGACATAGCGCACCGCACCGCGAAAGCCCAGCATCGGGTTTTCTTCTTCCGGCTCGTAGCGGCTGCCACCAATCAGCTTGCGGTATTCATTGCTTTTGAAGTCTGAGAGGCGAACAATCACGGGTTTGGGCCAAAAGGCGGCGGCGATGGTAGCCACGCCTTCTGCCACGCGGTCCACATAAAAAGCGCGAGGGGACGCGTGACCACGCGCCACGGATTCAACCGCTTTCTTCAAGTCTGCATCCACATTGGGGTAGTCCAGAATGGCTTTGGGGTGCACACCAATGTTATTGTTGATGATGAACTCCAAACGGGCCAGCCCCACACCTGCATTGGGCAACTGGCAGAAGTCAAACGCGAGTTGCGGATTGCCCACGTTCATCATGATTTTGATGGGTATTTCAGGCATTTCGCCACGGCGGACTTCGGTCACTTCGGTCTCTAACAGGCCGTCGTAAATGAAACCGGTATCGCCTTCGGCACAGCTCACCGTCACCAGCATGCCTTCTTTCAACACATCGGTGGCGTTGCCGCAGCCCACCACGGCAGGAATGCCCAGCTCACGCGCAATGATGGCGGCGTGACACGTGCGCCCCCCCCGGTTGGTCACGATGGCTGCGGCCCGCTTCATCACCGGCTCCCAGTTGGGGTCGGTCATGTCGGTGACCAGCACATCGCCCATTTGCACTTGGTCCATCTCGCTGATGTTGTGCACGATGCGCACCGGGCCTGTGCCAATTTTTTGACCAATGGCGCGGCCCTCAGCAATCACCGTGCTACGACTTTTCAGTTTGTAGCGATATTCCGCTTTGCCCGCTGCCTGGCTCTTCACCGTCTCAGGGCGGGCTTGCAAGATGTAGAGCAGGCCGTCAATGCCGTCCTTGCCCCATTCGATGTCCATGGCGCATCCGTAGTGTGCCTCGATCACCAACGCATAGGTGGCGAGTTGCTCGACATCTGCATCGGTCAACGAATAGCGGTTGCGCAACTCAGTCGGCACGTCGGTCGTTTTGACCAGCTTGCGAGTGGCCGCTTTTTCTTCAGCGGTGGTGAACTCCATCTGGATGAGTTTTGAGCCCAGACTGCGGCGAATTACCGCCCGCTTACCGGCTTTGAGCATGGGCTTGTGCACATAAAACTCGTCGGGGTTCACGGCTCCCTGCACCACCGTTTCACCCAAGCCATAGCTGGAGGTGATAAACACCACATCCGAGAAGCCAGACTCGGTGTCGATGGTGAACATCACCCCCGCCGCACCCAGGTCGGAGCGCACCATGCGCTGTACTCCAGCGCTGAGGGCCACATGCTCGTGAGCGAAGCCCTTGTGCACACGGTAGCTGATGGCGCGGTCGTTATAGAGGGAGGCAAACACCTCCTTCATCTTGAGCATCACGTCCTCGATGCCCATCACGTTTAAAAATGTCTCTTGTTGACCCGCAAACGAAGCATCGGGCAGGTCTTCAGCCGTTGCCGACGAACGAACCGCAAAGGAGGCGTGCGGGTTGTCCGCGCTCAACGTGGCAAACGCTTTGGCGATAGCAGCCTGCAAGTCAGCCGGGAACGGCTGGGCTTCGACCATGGCGCGAATGTCTGCACCGGCCACCGCCAAAGCACGCACATCATCGGTGTCCAACACGGCGAGCCGCTGATTGATGCGATCGGCCAGACCGTCATGCGCTAGAAACTCGCGAAACGCGTGGGCCGTGGTGGCAAAGCCGGTAGGCACCCGCACGCCCGAGGGCAATTGCGAGATCATTTCGCCCAAACTGGCGTTTTTACCGCCGACGACCTCGACGTCGGTCATTCGCAGGTCTTCAAACGGGATAACCAACAGTTTGTCCAGGCGGTTCGGGGGGGCCGAGGGTGAAAGTGCAGTCATGAGAAAAGCTCCGGAAGTAAAAAACTTGGGTGCTCGATCAACCAGACAATGTCAGCCATGTTGGGGCCAGTCGGGTTGAGAGCAGCAAGCGGCGCAACGTTGAAGTTGTTGTTGTGAGGTGCGGCGTTGCATGGAAAATGAGATGTCTGGTAAAACTACGGTACCTATCAAACATTGTAGGGTGCACAAACTGCACTTTGCCACCCGGTTTATCCCTGCCCAAACCCCTGTACCGATTCGGTTCTTCACGCTCACCACCATGTCCAATCGCACTGTTTTCTTCATTTCCGACGGCACCGGCATCACCGCAGAGACTTTTGGCAACGCCATCCTGGCGCAGTTTGAGTTGGACGCCCTGCACATTCGCCTGCCGTTTACTGATACCGCCGACAAAGCCCATCAGGCCGTGAGGCAGATCAACCATGCGGCGGTAGTGGACGGCAACCGGCCCATTGTGTTCACCACGCTGGTCAATATGGAAGTGCTAAAAGTCATCACGGACGGCTGCCAAGGCATGCTGCTGGACATGTTTGGCACATTTGTGAACCCGCTGGAGCATGAGTTGCGCCTCAAGTCCAACCACCGCATTGGCCGCTTCAGCGATGCGAGCAAGAGCAAAAAGTACAACGACCGCATTGAGGCTATCAACTTCTCGCTGGCGCATGACGACGGTCAGATGAACCGCGATTTAGAGCAGTCAGATGTGATTTTGGTGGGTGTGAGCCGCAGCGGTAAAACGCCCACGTCGTTGTATTTGGCCATGCAATACGGCCTGAAGGCATCCAACTACCCGTTGATTCCCGAAGACTTTGACCGCCAGCAACTGCCACCAGCCCTGGTGCCCCACAAAACCAAACTGTTTGGCTTGACGATTCAACCGGAGCGCCTGAGCGAAATCCGCAACGAGCGTCGCCCGAACTCCAAATACGCGTCGCTGGCCAATTGCCGATCCGAAGTGAGCGAGGCCGAGGGCATGATGCGCCGCGCCGGGATTCGCTGGTTATCTACGACCACCAAGTCGATTGAAGAGATTTCCACCACCATCCTGCAAGAAATCCGTCCGGAGCGGCTGAGCTATTGATTTCCACAACCATCCGGAAATACCTGGTCGGTAAAATATAGGCCCGTCAGCCCACACAGCGCTGCTCTCCCGTTTGACCGATTCTTTCACTACAGGACTTACCCATGTCATTTTTTTCCGCCGTCGAAATGGCCCCGCGCGACCCTATTCTGGGCATTAACGAAGCATTTTCGGTTGACACCAATCCCAGCAAAGTCAACCTGGGCGTGGGTGTGTACTGCGACGACAACGGCAAGCTGCCTTTGCTGCAATGCGTGCAGGCGGCTGAGAAGGCCATGATGGAGAAACCTTCAGCCCGAGGCTACCTTCCTATCGACGGCATTGCCGCTTATGACGCAGCCGTCAAGTCGTTGGTCTTTGGTGTCGATTCAGAACCCGTCACCTCGGGTCGCGTGGCTACCGTGCAAGGCATTGGCGGCACCGGTGGACTGAAAATTGGTGCGGACTTTTTAAAACGTCTCAACCCCAACGCCAAAGTGCTGATCTCTGACCCTAGCTGGGAAAACCACCGCGCACTGTTCACCAACGCCGGGTTTGTGGTGGAGAGCCACCCCTACTACGATGCCGACAAACGTGGTGTCAACTTTGAGGGCATGCTGGCGGCGCTTAATGCTGCGCCCGCTGGCACCGTAGTCGTGCTGCACGCTTGCTGCCACAACCCCACCGGCTATGACATCACCCCTGCCCAATGGGACCAGGTGGTGGCGGTTGTCAAGGCCCAAAACCTGGTACCTTTCCTGGACATGGCCTACCAGGGATTTGGCTACGGCTTGACCGAAGACGGCGCTGCAGTAAGGAAGTTTGTGGCGGCAGGTTTGATGTGTTTTGTGTCTACCTCGTTCAGCAAAAGCTTTAGCCTGTATGGCGAACGTGTAGGCGCCTTGAGCGTCTTGTGCGAGAGCAAGGAGGAAGCGGCCCGTGTACTGAGCCAGCTCAAAATCGTGATTCGCACCAACTACAGCAACCCGCCAATCCACGGGGGTGCCGTGGTCGCCGCTGTGCTGGCCAACCCCGAGTGGCGCGCTCTGTGGGAGAGCGAGCTGGGCGAGATGCGTGTGCGCATCAAGTCGATGCGCCAAAAGCTGGTGGATGGCCTCAAAGCTGCTGGCGTCAAGCAGGACATGAGCTTCATCACCACGCAGATCGGCATGTTCAGCTACTCAGGCCTGACCAAAGACCAAATGGTGCGGCTGCGTACCGAGTTTGGCGTATACGGCACCGACACCGGACGCATGTGTGTGGCTGCCTTGAACAGCAAAAACATCAACTACGTGTGCGAGTCAATTGCCAAGGTCATGTAAGGTTCCGTGAATTCCCGTGGAATTCGGCATGGCGGCCTTTCACAAAAGTGACAAATAGCTGACTGGTCGACGATGAAATGAGGTTGTCACTCCACACAGGTGGGGCTGACAACTGTTATATTGCACTGCAACATAAATCACACCTGAAGGCGAATTTCCCATGCTTTACCAACTCTATGAAACCCAGCGCTCCTTGATGGAGCCGTTTTCCGACTTGGCACATGCTGCCGCCAAGGTCTACGGTAATCCGCTGTCGATCATGGGCCAAAATCCATTCGCCCAGCGCATTTCGGCCGGTTACGACCTGATGCATCGCCTGGGGAAGGATTACGAGAAGCCAGAGTTTGGTATTCGCACGGTGGATGTGGACGGCGTGGGTATTGCCATTCATGAACGCATCGAGATCGACAAACCGTTTTGCGAGTTGCGCCGTTTCAAGCGCTTCACCGATGACCCCACCACGTTGGGCAAACTCAAGGGCCAGCCTGCCGTGTTGATCGTCGCCCCGCTGTCGGGCCATTACGCCACCTTACTGCGTGATACGGTCAAAACCATGCTGAAGGACCACAAGGTCTACATCACCGACTGGAAAAACGCGCGCTTGATTCCCCTGGCGGACGGTGAGTTTCACCTGGACGACTACGTCAATTACGTGCAGGAGTTCATTCGCCACTTGCAAGGCATTTACGGCAATTGCCACGTGGTGAGCGTGTGCCAGCCCACCGTGCCCGTGCTGGCTGCTGTGTCGCTGATGGCCAGCCGGGGCGAGACAACGCCGCTGACCATGACCATGATGGGCGGCCCGATTGATGCGCGTAAATCGCCCACCGCCGTCAACAACCTGGCCATCACCAAGCCTTACAGCTGGTTTGAAAACAATGTCATCTACCGGGTGCCAAGTAACTTTGCCGGTGCTGGCCGCCGCGTTTACCCCGGATTTTTGCAGCATTCCGGCTTTGTGGCCATGAACCCCAGCAACCACGCAAACAGCCACTACGACTACTTCCAGGACCTGATCAAGGGCGACGATGCCAGCACCGAAGCGCACCGCAAGTTTTACGACGAGTACAACGCCGTGCTGGACATGGATGCCGACTACTACCTGGAGACCATCAAAATCGTGTTCCAGCAGTTCAGCCTGGTCAATGGCACTTGGGACGTGAGGGGTGTGGACGGCAAGGTAGAACACGTGCGGCCGGAGGACATCAAGACCACAGCGCTGTTTTCAGTTGAAGGCGAGTTGGATGATATTTCAGGCTCTGGCCAGACCGAAGCCGTGCATGCGATTTGCACGGGTGTGCCCAAGGCGCTGCAAAAACACATGGAAGCCAAGGGTGCAGGACATTACGGCATCTTCTCGGGCATGCGCTGGCGCGAACTGGTTTACCCGGAAGTGAAGTCTTTCATCCGGGCCCACCAGCCTAAAGCTGTTATGAAATAAAAATCGGCTGTAGCC
>JANOLC010000175.1:0-1654 GCA_031419575.1 Burkholderiales bacterium
CATGGACCGTAAACAATTTGGTCGCCCTCTGGCGGCAAACCAGCTCATTCAAAAAAAGCTGGCCGACATGCAGACCGAAATCGCGCTGGGGCTACAAGGCTGCCTGCGCCTGGGCCGCATGAAGGACGAGGGCACGGCGTCGGTGGAGATCACGTCCATCCTCAAACGCAATTCCTGCGGCAAGTCACTCGACATTGCCCGCATGGCACGTGACATGATGGGTGGCAACGGCATCAGTGATGAGTTTGGCGTGGCCCGCCATTTGGTGAATCTGGAAGTGGTCAATACCTACGAAGGCACACATGACATTCACGCGCTGATTTTGGGTCGTGCACAAACAGGCATTGCGGCCTTTGCGAACTGACATGACCACCGCCGTGAAAGAAGGGGCGCTGGCCCACCTCAAAGTGCTGGATTTGTCCCGCGTGCTGGCAGGCCCCTGGTGTACCCAGATGCTGGCCGACCTGGGCGCGGATGTGGTCAAGTTCGAGCGCCCCGGTGAAGGCGACGACACGCGCCATTGGGGGCCACCGTTCCTCAAAGACGCGCAGGGCAACGACACCACGCACGCCAGCTACTTCACCACTTGCAACCGCAACAAGCGCTCCGTCACGCTGGACATCGCCAAGCCCGAAGGGCAGGCTATCATCCGGCAAATGGCCGCCCAGAGCGATGTGTTGGTGGAGAACTTCAAGGTCGGTGGCCTGGCGCACTACGGGCTGGATTACGAGAGCCTCAAAGCCATCAACCCGCGCCTGATTTATTGCTCCATCACCGGCTTTGGCCAGACCGGCCCTTACGCCGAGCGCGCCGGCTACGACCTGATGATTCAGGCCATGAGCGGCATGATGAGCATCACCGGCAAGGCCGAGGGCACACCCGGCGGTGGCCCGCAGCGCGTGGGTGTGGCGCTGACCGACATCTTCACCGGTGTCTACGCCACCAGTGCGATTCTGGCCGCCATCGAGGTGCGCCACCGCACGGGGCTGGGCCAGCACATCGACATGGCGCTGCTCGATGTGGGCATGGCGATTCTGGCGAATCAGGCGGCGGGTTACCTCAACACGGGCGCGGTGCCCATGCGCCAGGGCAACAGCCATCCCAGCCTGGCACCGTACCAGGACTTCCCCACAGCAGACGGCTCCATGCTGCTGGCGATAGGCAACGACGGCCAGTTCAGCCGTTTTTGCCACGCGGCAGGCAAACCCGAGTGGGCCCATGATGCGCGCTATGCCGGCATGGCCGGGCGGGTGCACAACCGTGCTGCCTTGATTGCAGGTATGGAAGACATCACGCGTACGCGCACTACCGCGCAGTGGATTGAGCTGTTGGAGGACAAAGCCGTGCCCTGCGGCCCCATCAATCACATTGGCCAGGCCTTTGCCGATAAGCAGGTTAAAGCCCGTGGTTTATGGGTAAAACAGGCGAAAGTCCCTGTCAATGTTGATAAATTTGCTACTAAATTAGAAGCAGAATCAGAGGTGAACGCTTCAACCATCTCATCCGTCGCCAGCCCCCTGCGGCTGCTGGACAACCCCCCCGTGTTGCACCGCCCACCGCCCGGCCTGGGTGAGCACACCGACGAAGTGCTGGTGGAACTGGGGCTGACACCTGAGCAGATTGCGGGGCTGAAAAAAGCGGGCATTGTGTAGCC
>JANOLC010000176.1:0-10111 GCA_031419575.1 Burkholderiales bacterium
GATGTTTGACGACGCCTCGTTTGACGTGGTGCTGCAAATCGACACATTGCAGCACTTGCGCAACGCCGAAATCATGTTGCGCGAAACCGCGCGCGTTGGGCAGTCCGGCATCGTGGCCTTCCCCAATTTTGGCCATTGGCCGAATCGCCTGAGCGTGCTGATGGGGCGCATGCCGGTGACCCAACGTCTGCCGTACCAGTGGTACGACACGCCCAACATCCGGGTCGGCACCTTTGCCGACTTTGAGACGCTGGCGCTACGCAATCAGCTCAAAATCACCGATAGCTTTGGCTTGCAGAACAGCCGCGTGGTGCGCACGGCACCCAATCTGATGGCGGGCACCGCCGTGTTCAGGTTTTCGCGTTAGTTTGTCGCGTCAGGTCGTGGCGACAGTGGGCTGGAGCAGTAGTTCTCCCACAATCTGCCCCAGTCGCCTCAGCGCCTGCTCCATCTCGGGCCCATGCGGCCAGCCGCAGTTCAGGCGAATAAACGCATCGAACCGCAGGGTGTTGGAGAACATCAACCCCGGTGTCACCAAAATTTGTTCTTTCAGTGCCGCGTCAAACACGCGGGCGCTGGAGAGCTTGTTGGGCAACTCCACCCACAGCGACAAACCGCCGTCAGGCACGTTGAGGCGCGTCCCTTCCGGGAAAAACCGCGCGATGGACTCCGCCGTTTTTTCCCGCAGCGCATTGAGCGTGCCCCGCAAACGGCGCAGATGCCGGTCATAGGCGGGTGAGGCGATGAAGTCAGCGGCCGCCAACTGAGACAACTCCTCATTGCTGCGGCTTTGTGTGAATTTGAGCATCTCCACCCGTGCCAGCCAGCGCCCGGGCAACATCCAGCCCAGTCGCAAACCGGGGGCCAGTATTTTGTGGAATGACGCGCAATAAATCACATTGCCCGTGGTGTCCCATGACTTCATGGCGCGCAACGGGGTGTCGCCGCGCGTGCTCTCATTGACCAACTCGCTGTAGGTGTCGTCTTCAATCAGGGCCACATCACATTGCTCACACAGTTGCACCAGGCGCTGCTTGTGGCTGTCCGGCATGATGCTGCCCAGCGGGTTTTGCAGGTGCGGCACCACCACCACGGCCTTGATGTTGTCGTAGGTTTGCAAGGCCAGGTCCAAAGCGTCGATGGAGATGCCGGTCTGCGGGCTGGTGGGAATCTCCAGGGCGCGCAGGCCCAGGCTTTCCAGCACTTGCAGCAAGCCGTAAAACGTGGGCGACTCCACGGCGATGGTGTCGCCCGGCTGGGCCACGGCCCGCAACGCCAGGTTCAGGGCCTCAATGCAGCCATTGGTGATTTGCACGTCACCCGGCGACACCGCCATACCCAGCGCCAGGGCGCGTTTGGCCAGCACGGCGCGGAACTCGGGGTTGCCCTTGGGCGATGAGGCATTGACCAGCAGGTTGGGCCGTTTTCGCAAGATGCGCAGAGTGGCCTGCTTCAGGGCATCACCGGGGTACAGCTCGGGTGCGCAACGCGCCACGGCCAGATTGGTCTTGACTGCGTACAACCGCCCGCGCGCTAGAAAATCCGAGACACGGACATGAATTCCTACGTACTGCGCCGGGTCCGGTGTGACGTCCATCTGCGGCTCGGCCACCGCTGCCAGCGTGCTGCGCATGGGGCGGCGCACAAAGTAGCCGGAACGCGGTCGGGCTTCCAGCCAGCCCTCGCTTTCCAGATGGCGGCTGAGCTGCATCGCAGTGGACAGGCTGATGTCGTGCTGGCGCATCAAACCGCGCAGTGACGGCATGCGGTCGCCGGGCCGCAGAGATCCCGCGTGAATGGCACCCCGGTAATGCGAGGCCAGCCGCTGGTAAATGGGTTGGGTGGGTTGGGAGCCAGACGGTGTTTTAGGCGGGGTCAGCGGCGACATTTGGAGGGTCATGGCGAATGATCCTTGGTTTGGCGAGGTCAAAACAGATACAGATGAATCAAAAATGTACCGTAACAGATGTGAAATCCATCTGCTGTTCTGCCCATCAAAGGTGCCGTCTGTGGCTGTTGCCTTTGCCGGCGCTTCCCTACGATTGGTTCATGTCCCCCAGCCACAAGCCGGGGTAAGCAAACCGTCAAGAAATGAGCGTTCACCATGCAGAAACTCGAACAAAAGCCCCTGGCTTTGCAGACAGGTCAAAGCCATCATGCAACCTTGCAGCGCGGCACAGTGATCCATGTGATGACCGGGCAAATCTCGGTCACAACTCGGGTTTGGCTGGACGACAGCGTTCAGACCCTTCAAATGCCGGTCCATGTGGGCGGCATTTACTGTGTGGCCACGTCAGGCGACTATGAAATCAGGGCGGTGAAGCAGGCACAGGTGCTGCAGCATCGGCCCCCCAGCCTGTTCGGGCCACTGGCCTGGCCGGGCTTCCTCAAAAAATGCTCATCAGACAGGACGCGCGGGGTTCACGCTGGTTTGCTGAATAATGCCGCACGGGCATGACTTCACAAACCGCAGGCCAGGCGCCTGCCAACCGGCAATTCATTGATGAGCGCAAACCACGACGAAACCAGCGACAAGATCCAGATACTGGCTTTTGATATTTTTGGCACCGTGGTGGATTGGCACGGCAGCATCGCCCGCGAAGTCGATGCCATGGCCCTGCCGTCACATGGTGGGCGGGTAGACGGTGGCGAATTTGCGCTGGCCTGGCGCGCCGGGTACCAACCCGCCATGCGCCGGGTGATGTCGGGCGAGCTGGGCTGGACATTGATTGACGATCTGCACCGCGTGATTCTGGATGAGCTGCTGGCGCGTTATCAAATCACCCATCTGAGCGAAGCGCAAAAGCGGCACCTCAACAAAGTATGGCACCGGCTGGATGCCTGGCCAGATTCCGTGGTGGGCCTCAAGCGCCTCAAGACCAAATACACGATCTGCAGCCTGTCCAACGGCAACATCGGGCTGCTCACCAATATGGCCAAACGTGCTGGTTTGCCGTGGGATTGCATTTTGTCCGCCGAGGTGTTCAGGGCCTACAAGCCCGACCCGTCGGTTTACCTGGGAGTCGCCAAGGTGTTCGACGTAACACCGGCAGAGGTCATGCTGGTGGCCGCTCATCAGGATGACCTGGCCGCGGCCCGTGCCACAGGGTTGCAGACGGCTTACATCGAGCGCCCGGTCGAATTTGGTGCGGGACATGCCAAAGATGTCAGCCCGCACCCCGACAACACATTCCATGCGCAAAACCTGCTGGCTTTGGCGGACCTACTCGAATGCTAAATATCGATGCAACATTGGTGCTGGAGCTGTTAAGCCTTGGCCTGTTCACCGGGTTTCTGGCGGGCCTTTTGGGCATTGGTGGGGGCATGCTGATGGTGCCCTTTCTGACCTTTATTTTGAGTGCGCGGGGTTTCCCGGCGGAGCAAGTTGTCAAAGTCGCTGTGGCGACCTCGTTGGCGACTATTTGTTTTACCTCCTTGTCCTCCGTGCGGGCCCATCACAAGCGCGGTGCGGTGTTGTGGTCTGTTGTTGTGAGTCTCGTACCTGGCATTTTGATGGGATCCGTCCTGGGCGCACGGGTGGCGGTGGCGCTGCCCGGCAAAGTCCTGAGTGTGCTGTTTGCCGTGTTCGTGACTTTTTCAGCCACCCAGATGTTTTTGAACCGCAAGCCTAAGCCCAGTCGTGTTTTGCCAGGCAGGCTCGGTATGGTCAGTGCTGGCGGCGTGATTGGGGCGCTCTCCAGCATGGTGGGCGCAGGTGGCGGGTTCATATCGGTGCCGTTCATGGTCTGGAGCAACGTGAGCATGCACAACGCGGTAGCCACCTCCGCAGCGCTGGGCTTCCCCATTGCGCTGGCTGGCACATTGGGCTACATCTGGGCGGGTTGGGGCCTGGAGGGCTTGCCACCCGGGACGGCGGGCTACCTGTATTTGCCCGGCGTGCTTGTCATCGCTAGTGCCAGCATGCTCACGGCGTCATGGGGAGCGCGTACTGCACACCGTATCGACGTGGGGCCACTTAAAAAAGTATTTGCCATCATGCTCTACGCCATCGCCGTATATTTCCTGTTGCGCTGAGGTGGAGCAGCGCCGCAGAATCCACCCATTTGCACTGGAGTCACCCATGAACGCCCGTATTCCCCCATTTGCACTCAACGCCGTGCAAGCCCTGGAGCAGGTCAGCCAGGCGTGGGACGCCGACATCGTTGGCCAGCTCTCCGACTACATCGCTATTCCCGCCAAGTCGCCCATGTTCGACGCGCAGTGGGCGCAGCACGGCTATATCGACACCGTCATGCGCAATGCAGCGGCCTGGGTGGCGGCGCAAAAGGTTGACGGGTTGACGCTGGAAATCATCCGCCTGGAAGGCCGCACACCAGTGCTGTTTTTTGAAGTGCCCGCATCAACCGGACGGAGCACGGAGCAAACCAAGGCCGCCTCAACCCAGACGGTGCTGATGTACGGCCACCTGGACAAGCAACCCGAATTCACCGGCTGGCGCAACGATCTGGGGCCGTGGAGTCCCAAGTATGAAGACGGCAAGTTGTATGGCCGTGGCGGGGCTGATGATGGTTATGCGGTGTACGCCAGCATCGCGGCTCTGCAAGCCGTCAAGTCCCAAGGTGTGGCGCACCCGCGCATCGTGGGCCTGATTGAAACGGGTGAAGAGAGTGGTTCACCAGACTTGCTGCCCTATATCGACCAGCTTCGCAATGCGGGCCGCCTGGGTGATGTCGCGCTGGTCATATGCCTGGACTCCGGTGCGGGCAACTACGACCAGTTGTGGCTCACCAGCAGTTTGCGCGGCATGGCCAGCGGTGTGCTCAAGGTTGAAATTTTGACCGAAGGCGTGCATTCGGGCGATGCCAGTGGACTGGTGCCATCGAGTTTTCGCATCATGCGACAGGTGCTGGACCGCCTGGAAGACAGTGCCACGGGCCGCCTATTGCCCGCCAGCTTCCATTGCGAAGTCCCTGCGGACCGGTTGGCCCAAGCCCGGGCCACGGCAGCGATTCTGGGTGACGAAGTGCACAAGCGCTTCCCATGGGCCCATTACGATTGCGGCGGCTCCACCACATTTGCCCTGCCCGTCACTACCGACCCCGTGCAAGCCCTGTTGAACCGCACCTGGAAGCCAACTTTGAGTGTGACCGGGGCTGAAGGGTTTCCGGATTTCCAGAATGCGGGTAACGTGCTGCGCCCGTATACCGCGTTCAAGCTCAGCCTGCGCTTGCCGCCGTTGGTGGAAGCGGCCTCTGCCGTGCAGGAGCTAAAAACACTGCTGGAAGACAACGCGCCCTATCAAGCACGGGTGACGTTCGAGAGCGCTAGCGGTGCGACAGGTTGGAACGCCCCCAGCACCTCGCCTTGGTTTGAGCAGGCGCTCAACGAAGCGTCGACCGCCCACTTTGGTGCGCCCTGCGGCCACATCGGCCAGGGCGGCACCATCCCGCTGATGAGCATGCTGTCCAAAGGTTTCCCCAAAGCCCAAATGATGGTCTGCGGCGTGTTGGGGCCCCGCAGCAATGCCCATGGTCCCAACGAGTTTTTGCATGTGCCGTATGCCAAAAAACTCACCGCGGCGGTGGCGCACGTGATCTCGAAAATACCGTGACAGTGCCTGGATAAAACTGGAGGTGCCCCATTGAGCTTGCTGATCGAATCTGTAGAGTCTCTCGACGGCGCAGTCCCCGAGTCCACGCTGTCCACCTTCACCGCCACAGATGGCGACAACATCGCCGTGCAAGACTGGCCGCGCGCAGCAGGCACCACCTTGCGTGGTGTGGTGGTGGTGGTGCACGGCTTGGGTGAACACGCGGGGCGATACGACGACCTGGCGCAGCGGCTGAATACTTGGGGCTTTGCGGTGCGCGGTTACGACCAGTACGGCCATGGCGAGTCGGGCGGGCCACGTGGCGGGCTGCCTGCCGACGATCGGCTGCTGGTGGACCTGGCCGACATCATCGACAGCACCCGTGTGCGCCTGGCCAAAAGCACGGCCCAAAGCGTGGGCCGGCACACCCCGCTGGTTTTGCTGGGCCACAGCATGGGCGGGCTGGTGGCAGCACGGTTTGTAGCGCTGGGTTTGCGCCCGGTCGAAGCCTTGGTGTTGTCATCCCCCGCGCTGGACCCAAGCTTGAGCGCCATCCAGAAAATGCTGGTGGCCGTGTTACCCAAAGTGGCCCCCAACCTGCGGGTCAGCAATGCGCTGGACGCTACTAAAATCTCACACGACCCGGCCGTCGTCAAGGCCTACCAAAGTGACCGTTTGGTGCATGACCGCATCTCCGCGCGCCTGGCCCGTTTCATCGCCGAGGGCGGCCCCGCCACCGTGGCTGCAGCGCCCGGCTGGAAAGTGCCGACATTGTTGATGTACGCCGGTGCCGATGCTCTGGTCAACCCCGCCGGCAGCTGCGCCTTCTCTGCGGCCGCGCCTCAGTCCGTAGTGACCACCCGCTGTTTTGATGCGCTGTACCACGAGCTGTTCAACGAACTGGAGGCTGAGCCGGTGTTTGCTGAATTGAAGGGGTGGTTGGATGCGCGGTTTTGAAGATGTGCTTGGTTTGCTACTTTAAAAATAGCAAACTATTGATGATTGACGGGGACTTCAGGCGGTTTTGATCATCAATTCTTGGCAGAGCAACCTCTACCTCTCTACGCCACTTACAGCCAATTGTGATGATTAGCCCTGTCTACTTTATAAAAAAACATGGACAATATTGCCAAAATATAAAAAATCTTGGATTGATATGAAAAAAATGAAGTTCCGATGATCGGATACGAATTTCTTCTCTCCAAGATCGGGATTCCCATGATGCCGCTGGCGCAGCCTGCTCGCATCAAACCCGTGACTCGGGTTGAGGTCATGCCGGAGATGCTGGCTGTCCCGCGGCAGGTGGCCCCCGATGACGACGGCATCCTGAGCCATGTGTTGTTCGCACTGCGCTACGAAGCCCTTCAAATCCCCATTCTTGAACAGGCCCTGCGTCTGGTGTCGGCCGATGAGCTTTTGGCCGGCCTTAGCCGTTCGCCGCAGGGCGGTTATCTGCGCCGTGCCGCCTATCTCTGGGAGAAGGCCAATGGTCAGCCGCTTGCTTTGCCGCAGGAGACGACCGGGGGCAATTACCTGGAGATGTTCGATCCGACTGAGTACTACACAGGCCAAGTCTGGGAGCGCAGCCAGAAGTACCGGGTGGTGTTCAACGGCATTGGCCCCTATGAATACTGCCCCGTCGTCAAGCGTGATGCCGCGCTGGAAAACGCAGGTGCCGATATTTTTGAGCGCCTCAATAAATGGGCGGGTGACCCCGACAACGCCGGGTTGCTGGATCGTGTCATGAGCTGGGCTTACCTGAGTGAGACGCGGGACTCCTACGCCATAGAAAACGAGGTGCCGTCCCCCGACAAGGAGCAGGCTTTCCTCCTGGCCATGACGCACTTGCGAGACAAAACTCCCTTGAGTGAAGCGTACTTGGCCCAGCTGCAAAACATGGTGATCAGCAACCCCGTTCAGGCCGAAGTGCAGTTCCGAACGGCTCAAAACTGGTTGCAGCGTGGCGGTCGCGGCGCAGCGGGCGTTCGTTACATTCCGCCCGCACCAGACAGCCGCCGAATTTGTGACCACGTGCGCAGGCGACGCGCTGGCGCAGTCACTCATCGACGAGGCGACGTATTTGCAGCACTACGACCAGGCCTTCGCGCAAATCGACAAGTCCTGCGATCTGCCGAATAAGACTATCAACCTGCTGATTCAGTGGATTCACCAAAACAAGGGCTGCATGCCTGAGCGCCACAAAAACGCGCCGGAGCTCATGTTTCTCAAGCCAGGGCAGCTCCAGCAGATTGAGGTCATCGTTGCCTTGGCTTTCGCACAAGGGCTCAATTAAGGATCCGAATAAATTCAACCGTGATCGTTGGGGACTGAATTTAGAGCAAACTACTGATATTTGACGGGGATTTCCGGCCGTTTTGACCCCTGAAAATTTACATCGAGGCTACTTTGCTCCCGCGTTGCCGCAGCGCCAGCCAAATCAACGCCAGGCCCGTCAGCACCACCGGTACCATTGAGCCGTAGTTCAGCAGCGTCCAACCCCGCGTGGTGACCAGCACGCCGGAGGCCAGGGAGCTGACGGCCAGGGTGGCAAACACGAAGAAGTTCAGCGCGCCTTGCGCCTTGTCTTTTTCCTCCGGCGTGTAGGTTTGCAATGACAGCGTGGTGCTGCCGGTGAACAGGAAATTCCAGCCCACGCCCAGCAGGAACAGCGCGGCCAGAAACTGGTGCAGGTCAACGCCAGACAAGGCGATGGCGATACACATGGCGTTGAGCACCACGCCCACGCCCATGATGGTTAGCGTGCCAAAGCGCTTGATCAAATGCCCGGTGAAAAAGCCGGGGGCAAACATGCCAATCACGTGCCACTCCAGCACCAGCGCCACGTCCGAGAACGCCAGGTTGCACTGCTGCATGGCGATGGGGGTGGCGGCCATCAGAAGGTTCATCACGCCGTAACCCAAAGCACCGCTGATGGCGGACACGATGAACAGGGGTTGGCGCATGATTTCGGACAGCGGACGTCCGCCTGTAGCTGCCGTTTTTTGGGGCGATGGCGGGAACTTGATGAAGGCCAGAACCAGCATGGACAGCAGCGCCACGCCAGACAACGCAATGTAAGCCCCTGCAAACGGCACGGCGGTCAGGCTTCGGGTTTGCGCGGCCAGGTTGGGGCCCAGCACGGCACCGATCAGCCCGCCCGCCATGACCAGCGAGACGGCTTTTTCACGCGAAGCAATGCTGGCCAGCTCAGCCGCGGCAAAGCGATACAACTGCGCGTTGGCGTTGTAGTAGCCCGCCACCACGGTGGTGGCAACGAGTAGCCAGAAGTTTTTTTCAACGGCGGCGTAGGCACAGGCCAAGGCCGACAAAAGGGCGATGACCAGACCGAATTGGAACGAGGTTTTGCGCCCAAACCGACTTTGCGTTTTGGCCACCAGCCCGGTGGACATGGCCCCACCCACCACATAACCCATTACCGGCAGGGTGGCCATCCAGCCCGCCGGTGCCATGCTCAAACCTACCAGGCCGTTGATGGCGATGAAGGTGACGTTGTTGGTGAGGAAAAGGCCTTGGCAAATGGCGAGCAGCCACAGGTTTTTGTTCATGCAATGAGTCCAATCATGGTGAGGGCGGCCAACGCGGCGGTCTCGGAGCGCAATACGCGGCTGCCCAGCGACACGGGCACAAAGCCGCGGTGCAGTGCCAGTTGCTCTTCGGCCTCACTCAGCCCCCCTTCTGGCCCGGAGAGAAATGTGACTGAAGAGGTGAATGATTCGGCATCCATTGCCGAAGTCCTCATCGCGGTTTGAAGTGGAAGGCTTCCTTCGCGCAGCGACAGCAGAAATTGGGGGGCCGCATCCGGCGTTTGTGCTTTGGCCCATTGCGCCAAAGTCAAAATCCCATGCACCATCGGCACGCGGTTGAGCCCGCACTGCTCGCACGCGGCAACGGCCACGCTTTGCCAATGCGCCTGTTTTTTCTCGGCACGCTCACCATTCAGACGCAAAACGCTGCGTTCAGTCATCAGCGGCTGAATGCTGGCCACGCCCAGCTCGGTGGCCTTTTCCACCAGCCAGTCCATGCGGTCATTGGCAGGCATGCCTACCACCAAGTGCACACGGCGGGCGGCTTCGCGCTCCACAGGATTGTGGGCAGCCACGGTAACTTCCACATCGCTGCGGCCCATGCGGATGACGGTGGCTTCAAACTCGCCGCCCAGGCCCTGATGGCCGCCGTTAAACAGCGTGATGATGTCGCCCGGCTGCAGGCGCAGCACCTGCACGTGGCGCGCAGCACCTGAAGGCAACACAAGGGTGTCGCCGGTAGCCAGAGGCACAGGGCAATGAAAGCGCGGCATGTTTGGGTTCGATTCGGGGTTGCTACTAAAAATATAGCCAACTATTGAACAATGATGGGGACTTGAGGCACTTTTAATGCCTCAAACCCGTCCGTAAGCGAATCCGGTGGCGTTTTGAATGCCTTCGATCTTGTCCACCAGGCGCAACAGGGGCTTGAGCTCGCGGTAGCGGTCGCACGTGGTGCGGATGTAGTGAATGAAACGGGGGGTGTCAGCCAGGTACTGGGGCTTGCCGTCGCGCA
>JANOLC010000177.1:0-1937 GCA_031419575.1 Burkholderiales bacterium
TGGGCCACCACGCCCGAGGCCCGTACCAAGCTGTGGACGGCACGGCACAACTCGTACTTTGCGGCCGTGCAGTCGCGTCCCGGCTGCAAGGTGATTTCCACCGACACCTGCGTGCCCATCTCCAAGTTGGCGGACTGCCTGCTGGACTCGGTGGCCGAGGCAGATGCGTCAGGCATCCCATACTTTTTAGTCGGCCACGTGGGCGACGGCAACTTCCACTTTGGCTATTTGCTGGACCCCAGCATTCCCGAAGAGCGCGTCACCGCTGAGAAGCTGAACCACGACCTGGTGAACCGCGCCCTCAAGTTAGAGGGCACCTGCACCGGCGAACATGGCGTGGGTCTGCACAAGATGGACTTTTTGGTCACAGAGACCGGTGCCGGTGCGGTGGACATGATGCGCACCATCAAACGCGCACTGGACCCGAAGAACATCATGAACCCGGGCAAAATTTTCACCTGGTGATGGCTCTGCTCCATTGGCAATGCCGTTAGCTGGGCCCTCATCCTGGCTTTGTGGTCTACCCTTTTTCCCTTAGCTTTTTCACCACACCTGGCACGCGGTACACCCACACCGGTCGGCCATCGGCGCCGAGCACCGTGGCATGTGGCGTGGCCCCTTTCACTTCAAACTCCAGGCTCACCAGCCAGGCACCTGGCGGCAGCTCGGCGACGGCTTTTGCCATGGCACGGGCCATGCTCTCAGGCCGCTGGAACAGGTAAACCATGGCGTACGGGCTCCAATCAGCCCGCCACATATCGCCCTGACGCACACGCGCCCACGGGCAGCGCAAAGCGCTTAAGAATCGCAGTGGCCAGCTCCATTCCAGCCCATGAAGCTGGGCAGCCGGGTAGGCCTTTTTAAGCGCCTTGAGGCCGTCGCCCAAGCCACTGCCCGCGTCCAGCACCAACGCACCTGCCGCCAGGGGCACCTGCTGGGCCAAGTCGCACAACGCATCCACTGGCGTGGGGAACAGCGGGGCATCGCGCCAGGCGTTCAGCGGGTAAATCAACAACAAAACGACCAGGGGAATCAGCCACGCCCAACCCGGCAAGGCCACGCCACCGCTGAGTACGAGGGAGAGTGGAAACCCCAGCGCCACGATGCTGCGCCGCCACCAGGATTGCCCCAGAAAACTGAACGTCACGCCCAGTGCGCTACCCAGCGCCAGGGCCAGCAGACTATTGACCTGCGCTTGCCGCAAGGCCCAGAACAACGCCCAGGTCACGCCCCACACCAGCAAGGCGGGCAAGGGCCAGCGAAGGCGGGCTGGCATCACGGAACGAGTTGTTCTGGACAAGTTACCGGCTGGCCCCGCGCGTGAGCCGGTCGATCAGGCCATTCAACTCATCGAGCGATCCAAACTGGATGGACAGTTCGCCCATTTCTTCCATGCGCCCATTGCGCTTGACGCGCTTTTTCACCCGCACTTCGACCTGTGCCGCCAGCAGGTCGGACAACTCTTCTTCCACCCGTTTGATATCACGCGACTTGTCTTTGGTGGGTTTGGGCGAGGTCAAGGTGAACTCGGCACTGAGTTTTTTGACCAGGCTTTCCGCCTCTCGCACTGACATCTTTTTAGCGGCAATTTGGGCGGCTGCAGTGATTTGGGTAACCTTCTCCAACGCCAGCAAGGCGCGCGCATGGCCCATGTCCAGGTCGCCCGCCATCAGCATGGTTTGCACGGGTTCTGCCAGATTGAGCAAACGCAACAAGTTGCTGGCAGCGCTGCGTGAGCGCCCCACCGCTTGGGCGGCCATCTCATGCGTATGACCAAATTCTTTCACCAGGCGTTGCAAGCCTTGCGCTTCTTCCAGCGGATTGAGGTCTTCGCGCTGAATGTTCTCGATGAGCGACATGGCGGCGGCGGACTCGTCCGGCACGTCGCGCACCAGCACCGGCACGCTGTCCAGCCCGGCGAGTTTGGCCGCCCGAAA
>JANOLC010000178.1:0-5753 GCA_031419575.1 Burkholderiales bacterium
CAAAACCCATGGGCGCACTACGTTAGTTGATGTGGCACGCCACGCCGGGGTGACCACCATGACGGTAAGCCGCACCCTGCGCGAGCCGCACCGGGTGACGGCCGAAACGGCAGAGCGGGTGAATGCCGCGCTGAAGCACACGGGCTATGCGCCCAACAAGTCGGCTGGTTTACTGGCCAGCGGCCGCTCGCGCATTGTTGCAGCGATCATCCCCAACATTGCCAATTCAATCTTTGCCGAGACGATCCAGGGTCTGACAGACGCTTTGCAGGCCGATGGTTATGAGTTGTTGCTGGCGGCGACTGGCTACAGCATGGCGCGTGAAGAAGACCAAATTCGGGCGGTGTTGGGTTGGGCACCCTCGGCTTTAATCGTCACTGGTCGGCACCACACAGAGGCTGCGCTGGCCATGATGCGCAGAGCCAGCCTTGACGGCGTGCCCGTCATTGAGATGTGGGACCAGTGCACCCGCGCTGCGGAGTTTATTCAGGTTGGGTTTAACCACGGCAAGGCAGGCAAAACCATGCTGGATCACTTGGTGGCTTGCGGTTACCGGGATCTGGTTTATGTGGGCAGCGGCGTGGTGGGCGACTTGCGGGCCCGTGAGCGGCAAGAAGGGTTTTTGGCAGCTTCCCGCAAAGCCCATTGCCAGGTGCGACTGATAACGGCGACGGCTGAGGAGCCCATGGTTGCGGGGCGCAAGGTGGTGCAACAACTGATCGGCCAATCCGCCTTGCCGCAGGCGATGGCATTTTCCAACGACTATTTTGCCGCTGGGGCCTGTTTACAGGCGGTGGAGCAGGGCATCGCCATCCCGGGGCAACTCGGCATTATGGGGTTTGGCGATATGACGATTGCCGGGCAATTGGCTGGTGGCATCAGCACGCTGGCCGTACCGCGCTTTGGCATTGGGTTTCGCGCTGGGGAATGTGTACTCGCGCAAATGCGGCAAGAGAACAAAGCACCTGGTCTGAATGCCAATTTGCTGGAGCCCCACTTGGTGGCGCGCCAGACCACCCGGTTGGTAGGATCAGGATGCTGAAATGCCCGCTGCTTTGATGATGCGCCCCCAGCGCTCAATCTCGTTTTTCAAAAATGGAGCGAACTGCTGAGGCCCCCGTGCATCGACCCGAAAGCCCTGCGTGCGGGCCTTCTCGTCAATGTCCGGCGCGGCCATGATTCTCAACACCTCGGCGCCCAGCTTTGCAATGCTGGCCTCCGGCATGGTGGCTGGGGCCATGATGGCGGTCCAGTTTTCAATCGCCAGGCCTGGCGCACCGGCTTCTGCGGTGGTCGGAACATCCGGCACCAGCGGATGACGTGTTGAACTGGCAATGGCCAGCGCACGCAACTTGCCGCCTTTCACATGGGCCACGCTCTCGGGCATGTTGGAGAAGATCACGTCTAGCTGGCCACCAATCAGGTCAGTCATGGAAGGCGCACCGCCTTTGTAAGGGATGTGCTGAATCTCCGTTTTGTTCAGGTCGTTGAACAAGGCCAACATCAAGTGCGGCGGTGTGCCGTTGCCACTGGAACCCGCGTTGAGCTTGCCTGCTTTTGCCTTATTGACCAGATCCTTGTAATCCTTGATGGGGCTGTCAGCGGGCACCACAATCAGCATGGGTGAGCCTGCCAGCAGGGCGACCGGGCGCAAGTCTTTCTGGAAGTCAAACGGTGCATTGCCTTTGAACAGGGTCACATTGGCCGCATGGGTCAGCGTGATGGCTAGCAGCGTCTGCCCATCGCCATTGGCGCGGGCGACTTCGGCCGCACCGATCTGGCCGCCGTTTCCGGGTTTGTTGTCAATGACAACACTCACGCCCCAACGCGTTCCCAACTGTTGCCCTACCAGGCGGGCCATCACATCGGTCAGCCCACCGGGCGGGAAGGGCACCACGTAGCGAATCGTGCCACCAGCCTTGGGGTAGTCCTGAGCCAGAATGGTCCCTGCGCCTAGCAGGCTCGTGGACAGTAAGGCTGTGGCATTGATCAGTTGTCTGCGTTTCATGGTGGTCTCTTCGTTGTTGTAGGTTCGTGTCAGGGTTCCGGTCGCTCGTCAGGCCGTGTTCGCCATCCAGGGGGTCAGCATGGCGTCTGGCACGTCAAGCCCCTCGGCCACCGCTTTGAGGCGAAGCGCTTCACGCCGGGCACCGGGCAGGCGCACACCATCGTCTTTCAGCATCTCGGCAACCAACACTTCAACGCGGTCTAGAAATTGACCATTACCCGCCAAGGCACCGGGGTCAATCACGATAAACGCTTGTCCCAGGCCGGGACGGTTGCCTTCGTCCACAAAAAAGCTGGACGCTTCATACCCAAAATTGGCCCCAATGACGGCGGTGACCAGCAGCTCCACCATCAACGCCAGCATGGCTCCTTTGGGTGAAGAATTCGGGCCACTGCCAAACGGCAACATTGATCCAGCCATGCCGGCCTTGGGGTCGGTGGTGGGGTTGCCCTGCGCATCCAGCGCCCAGCCTTCAGGAATGGTGCGGCCTTCTTTAGCGGCCATCATCAGCTTGCCGCGTGCGACTTCACTCAGGCTCAAATCCAGCATCAAAGGCAGGTGCCCGCGCCGGGGGAATACAGCCGCAACCGGGTTGGTCCCAAAAATCGGATGGCGTCCACCCGCCGCAGGCATGGCAGCCGGTGAGTTGGCAAAACCAATTCCCACCATGCCCGCCTCGGCCACGGCACGCAAGTGGTCGACGACCACGCCACAATGGTGGCTGCGCATCACGCCGGCAAAGGCTACGCCGTTCGATTTGGCCGCCTCAATGGCCTCGCGAATTGCCAGTTCGCAGGCGGCAAAGGCCAAGCCCTCCTGGGCATCGATCAGCACTGCACCGCCTTTGCGCCGGGCGACCATGGGCATCGCGGCCCCGTTGGCCCGTCCATTGCGCAGATGGGTAGCGTACTGGCCCACGCGCGACAGGCCGTGTGAACCCAGCCCTTGTGCCTCGGCCAGCACCAGCGCCCTGGCTGTCGTGCTGGCCATGGTTTCGTTGGCCCCGGCGCGACGCAACTCGCCCGCCACCAGGGCAGTCAACCGGTCCAGTTCAATTCTCATTGCAAAGCCTCCAGCACCTTGTCGGCGATCAGAAAACTAACCCGTTCGTTGGATTCAGAAGTAACCCCCGCCACATGCGGCGTCAGAATCAAATTGGGGCAATCTTGGAAATGAGCCGCAACCGGCAAGGGCTCGGCACCAAATACATCGATGGCTGCGCCGCCCAATTGACCGGATTTCAAAGCCAGACCCAGAGCGACCTCGTCCACGATGCCCCCGCGTGCGGTGTTAATCAGCACCGCGCCGGGTTTCATGGCGGCAATGCGGCCTGCGTTGAAAAGCCCCTTGGTCGATTCCACCAAAGGCACATGCAGGCTGACCACATCCGCAGCAGCAATGACTTCATCCAAACTAGCACAGCGAACGCCGGATGTTGCAAAAGCCGGGTGATCTGCCGCCATCATTGCGTCATAGGCCATCACCGACATGCCCAAGCCCTGAGCCAGACGGGCGGTGAGTTGGCCAATGAAGCCAAACCCAATCAGTCCCATGGTTTTGCCGCCCACTTCACGCCCGTTGGACAGCGCGTTACGCGGCCACTTGCCATTGGCCACAGCGCCAGACGATTGGTAAACGCCGCGCAGCAACAGCATGGCCGTACCGACAACGTACTCAGCGACAGAGAGTGCATTGGCACCCGTTGCGGGGATGACCTTCATGCCCCTGGCCTCGCAGGCGGTCACATCAATGTTGTCCAGCCCAACCCCCAGTCGGCCAACCACTTTGCATTGAATCAGGGCCGCAAGAAGGTCACCCCTTACCTGGGTACGATTGCGCACAATGATGACGTCGGCGCTTTTAGCTTCTGCGGCCAAGCGAGGCGCATCGTCAACCAGCGTGGGGTCATAAAGAACGTCGTGTACGGCTGAGATTTGCGCCACGGCGCGCCCATCCATGAACTCAGTGATGACGATGCGCGCCATGGTTACGCCGACTCGAACAAACGGGTCATCACAAACTCGCGGTGGCCCAGGGCTTCAGCGGCGGTGAATCGCCCGTTGATGGTCGCCATCATCACCTCAAGCAATTTGTCGCCCGTTTCGTCCATGGTGGTCTCGCGTTGCAGCAAGCCTGAGCAATCCACGTCAATGTGCTCGCTCATGGTGCGCACCGTGCGCGGGTTGGCGCACACTTTGATGACCGGAACAATGGCATTGCCAATCACGTTACCCTGGCCGGTGGGGAAGAAATGCACCACGAAACCCGACGCTGCGCATAGGGTCACCATTTCAGCCGCGGCCGACGACGAGTCCATGAACCACAGGCCGGGGTGGGTAGGCATTTCAGCCTTGTCCAGCACGCCGTCGACGGTGCATTTTTTGCCGATTTTCTGGATGTTGCCCAATGCTTTTTCTTCGATGGTGGTCAAGCCACCGGCGATGTTGCCTTTGGTAGGTTGTGAGTCCGACAAATCCGTTGTCTTGTTGCGTTGAATCATGTCCTGGTAACGGTTGAACATGGCCATGAATTCATCGCGAACGCGGTCGTTGGCGCAGCGGGCTGCCACAATTTTTTCGCCGCCGGTGATTTCGGAGGTTTCGCCAAACACCAGCGTCGTGCCCAGGCCATGCAGCGTGTCAAATGCGTTGCCGCAGGTGGGGTTGGCGCCGCAGCCCGATGTGGTGTCTGACTCGCCACATTTGGTAGACACCCACAGGTCAGAGATGGGGCATTCGACCCGGTGCTGTGCGGTGGCGTGTTGCACATATTGCTTGGCCACTTTGGATGCCTTCATGATGGTCTCATGGTCGCCGTGGCCCTCAATGCCAAAGCCGACCACGGGTTTGCCAGTTTTGGCGATGCCCTCTACCACTTTTTGAGTCCAGCTGTCTTCAATGCCGATGACGATAACGGCCGATACGTTGGGGTTACAGCCTGCGCCAATCAGCGTGGCAAAGTGCAAATCCAGGTCAGCACCAAACTGCAGGCGGCCATAGGGATGGGGAATGGCCATCGTGCCCTTGATGTTGTGGGCGACGGCTTCGGCAGCAGCGTTGGACAGATCATCCAGCGGCAAAACAATGACGTGGTTGCGCACGCCCACACGGCCGTTTTCGCGGCGAAAGCCCCAGAAGGTGGAGTCTTTGTTCAGAAATGACATATTGTTTCCTTAGATCTTGATAGGGTGCAGGGCTTACCAGCGCTTGGTCTTGATGTTGTGAACGTGTGCGTGTTCGCCAGTCTTGATGGCAGCCACCACTTTGCCGATGTCCACCCCGTATTTGATGACGGTATCGCCCACAGCCATGTCTTTCATGGCGACTTTGTGGCCCAGGGGAATGTCTGCCGCGCAGGGAATCTGGATGGTACGGTCTTCATCAAGAATGAGTGCGGTGAGCTGCTGGCCCGCCTTGACGTTTTCGGTGACGACGACAGCCACGCTGTCTTCGGGGTCATGCAAAACACAATGGATCATGGGGTCTCCGTAAATTAAAAAGTGATTGACAGCACGAAGTCTAGTGTTTGGAATTCCTTTGTCAAACAGGTCATCCATATGACTTGTATGAATGTGTATATTGATCCTAGAATCGACGTATGCAAAGTGACAAGATCAAACCGCTTACCGCCGAGCCGCTTGTTCCACTGGAGCTTGGGCCGATTGCCGACTCAGGTGGCCAGCCGCTGTATCGCAAGGTCAAACGTGCGTTGATCAAGTTGATTGAAGGCGGTCGCTATGCCCCGG
>JANOLC010000179.1:0-7641 GCA_031419575.1 Burkholderiales bacterium
GGTGCCAAGGGTGGCCTGTTGCACCTGGGTGTGGTGCCCACCGCCCATTACTTTGCGCCCACATTGCTGATGGCATTTGCAAAAGCCTGGCCCGGTGTCACCTTCAAGCTCACAGTTGACCGCCGCGAGAAAATTCTGGCCATGTTGCAGGCACATCAACTGGACGTGGCCATTGCAGGCTACCCGCCGTCAGAGGCTGACATTGAAGCCGAAACCTTTGCCCAGCACCCGCACTGCATCGTTGCTGCCGCCAAACACCCGCTGGCTAAGGAGCGCCGCATTCACTGGGACGCGTTGCGCGATGAACCCTTCATTTTTCGCGAACCTGATTCCGCCACGCGCCAATTTTTTGAGCATCTGCTGCAAGCCCAGTCACTACAGGTCAAGGTGTCGATGGAGCTGTCCGGCAACGAGACCATCAAGCAGGCCGTGATGGCCGGCATGGGCATCAGTTTCTTGTCGGCCCACACCTTTCAGATCGAGCTGGAGGCCGGCAAACTCGCCGTGCTGGACATGGAAGACATGCCCAAAATGCTGGATTGGTGCCTGCTGCACCGGCGCGACTCCACACTGGTCGGTTTGAATGGCGCGTTTCGCGAGTTTGTGTTGGTCAACGGGTCTGATCTGGCGAAGTGCCGGATTTAGCGGTTTGGGATCACCATCGGTAAACAGGAAAAAAACATGACCATTGAACTCACCCCCTATGACCCAGCCTGGCAATCCAAGTTTGAAGCCGAGCGATTGGCGCTTGTTGCGGTTCTTGCGCCATGGCTGGCCGGGAGCATCGAACACATTGGCAGCACGGCGATACCTGGCCTGTGTGCCAAGCCTGTGATTGACATCATGGCTCCCGTCCATTCGCTGGAAGCATCCCGCTCCGCCATTGAGGCGGCAAGCCAAGCCGGGTATGTGTATTTCCCCTACAAGTCCGATGTCATGCACTGGTTCTGCAAGCCATCCCCCGAATTTCGCACCCATCATCTCCACATGGTGCCAATCGGCAGCCAGCTGTGGAATGACCGCCTTGCGTTTCGCGATGCGTTGCGTGGCAACCCAACACTCGCCGCTGAGTA
Organism: Burkholderiales bacterium; assembly: GCA_031419575.1. Classification (GTDB taxonomy): domain Bacteria; phylum Pseudomonadota; class Gammaproteobacteria; order Burkholderiales; family Burkholderiaceae_C; genus JANYCG01. The sequence continues at coordinate 1,074 of JANOLC010000179.1, forward strand.
CGCTACGCTGAAAACTGGGCTGGCAGTTGAATTCCGGGAGGACCGAGAGGCTTACACCGATGCCAAGACGCCGTTTGTGAATCGCGTGCTGACCTCTATCGCCAGCGCCCAATGCCTAAAGGCTCAAGAACCCAGATAGGTTCCGCCATTCACGTGGATCACCTGCCCCGTCACAAATCGGGCCTGGGCACTGGCCAACCAGGCTACTGAATCAGCCACTTCATCGGCCGTACCGCGCCGCCCCAGCAGCGGCTGGTGGTGCCTGTGGTGTTGTGGCTGAGCCGATGCACTGCTGCCTTGGCGCACCGTATCAATCATGCCAGGCGACACGCAGTTCACCGTGACCTGATGCGGCGCCAGATCATGCGCCAGCGCCCGGGTGAACCCCACCAACCCGGCCTTGGCGGTGACCACGTGGATGCGGTTCAGGGCACCGGTGTGTGCCGTCATACCGCCGATGTTGACCACAGCGCCGTCTTGCGCGTCTTGCAACCACGGCAGCGCTGCTTGGGTGCAATGGAAAGCACCGTCCAGCACCACCGCCAGCGTGCTGCGCCAATCTTCAGCGGTCATGTCGGACAAGGGTGCTTCTTTGCGAATAGCGGCGTTGTTCACCAAAACATCGAGCCGACCAAAACGCTCAACCACCTGCTTCACCATGGCGCGCACGGCGACGGCATCAGTCACGTCGGCCACACACAGCAGTGCAGGCACGCCCAGCGCCAACAATTCATCGACGACCGACTGTCCCTCAACGACTGAACCGCGCACGTTCACCACCACCGCCAGGCCCTGGCGCGCCAAGGCAAGTACGATAGCCCGGCCAATGTTGCGGCCCGCACCCGTGACCAGTGCCACCCGACGCGGCTCGGGACTATTTATTACATTGACATTCATGGCCCGTCCTCAACCCGCCAGCGCAGTCAACGACACGATGCCGGCACCAAAGGCCGCGTTGACACAATCCAACATGGCTTGTGTCCGCATTGCATCCAGACCGCCATGAGTGCAATTGGCGCGAAATTTTTGTTCCAAATCGGCATCGTTCAAGGGATGCTCCGCACCTCCCTTGAAATACGCTTGGCGCTCTTCCAGCACGCGGCCATCGGATAGCGTCACACGCACATGACCTGTGAACCGATGCGGGTACGGGTTGGCCGGATCGACCACGTAGCGCACCTTGGCGGCCAAGGCCCGCAAATCTGCACGTTGCACCAGCGGTTCGGTGTACGCCGAAAGGCCCGCATCGTCCAACACCAAGCCGGCAGCAATAGCATACGGAATGCTGAATTTGGCGGCATAGGCATTGGGCGGCGCGGCCTTCAAAACCAGAGGTTCCCACAAACGGTGCACGATGCCCTCAGCGGTTTCGCACTCAATGCTTTTCACTTGGTCTGCCGTCACGCCCTGTTGGCGCAGCGCCCGCGCACAGTCGATGTAAGGGTGGGCCATGGTGCCGCAGGCATAGGGTTTGAAGGCAATGGTGGTCCACAGCCAGCGGGTGCCAAAACCGGCCAGCATGGCCTCAAAGTCGGCATCCTTGTTGGTTTTGGCATCCTTGATATTGGCAAAACCGTGGAACAGGCCGTGTGTGCCTTCAAATACCGTAGCTGGCCCCTTGAAACCGGCCTGCGCCAGCCGCACCGCACGGTAGGCGGATTGCGCGGCCCAGCCCGGATGCATGCGTTTGGTCCAGGCCCCATCGGCCAGGTATTCGATGATGCCCCCCGCCATACTGCCGGCAATGCCAAAGGCGTTGACCATCTCCGCCTCGGTCAATTTAAGCACCGTACCAATACCAGCCACCGCGCCCACCACACCGAAGATGGCAGTTGGGTGAAACCCGGCTTTGTGGACGCGGGTGGGTGCTACCGCACACAGGCGGCACGTCACTTCCACGCCAATGGCAATGCCACGCAGGAGCGCCGCACCGTCCAATTCATGGCGTTGCGCAGCAGCCAGCAGCGCGGGCACGATGACAGCGCCCGCATGCACCGGCCCACCCTCGTAGGTGTCGTCAAAGTCTTCGCCGTGCGCGGCAATGCCGTTGACAAATGCTGCGGCTTCAACGCCGTAACCTTGGGGGAAACCAATCGCCGTGCAGGGCCCGGGTTGCTCCACTGCAGCCCGCGCGGCCAGCACATAGTCTTCATGGCGGGCGGCGATACAGATACCGGCCACGTCCATCAGCAAACGCCGGGCTACAGGGAAGGCCAGCGGGTCGCGCTCAGGATGGGATTGCGCAATGGCGGCAGCCAGACGCTGTGCAACGGTTGGGCCGCAATGGCTGGTGTGGTTTGTGGAACTCATGCTTTGGACTTTCTGTCGGTAAATTCTTTGAAGCCGGTGTAAGCCGTCAAAACCACCGCCAGGGCCAACAGGCCTGCGGAGACCAGATCAGTCACAAAAATCGAATGCTCGCCGCCCGAGATAAGCAAGCTGCGCCGGTAGTTGGACTCCACCATGTAGCCCAGCACCAGCCCCAGCACCATGGGCAAGACCGGAATACGCAGCAAGCGCATGCCGTACCCCAGCACGCCAATGCCCAGCGCCATGGCGATGTCAAACACGCTCTGGTGTAGGGCATAAACACCGGTCATCACCAGCGCCAGAATGCCGGCAATCAGGTAGGGCTTGGGGCGGTTCACCAGCCAGATGCAGGGGTTCAGAATCACCAGGCCAATCAACAGCATGGCAATGTTGGCAATAAACAAGCCACCGTACAGGCCGTAGACCACCTCGGGTGCCTTGCTGAACAACATCGGGCCAGGCTGCAAGCCATGAATCAGAAAGCCACCCATCAAAATGGCCGCCGAGTTGGAGCCGGGAATACCCAGGCTCAACAACGGCACCAGTGCGGTGGCAGTCACCACATTGTTGGCAGCCTCGGGCGCGGCCACGCCTTCGGGAGAACCATGGCCATACTCTTCAGGGTGCTTCGACCAGCGCTTGCTCTCCGAATACGCCATGAACGCCGCGACCGTACCGCCCGCACCGGGTGTGACACCCTCAAACGTACCCACCGCCGCGCCAATGGCTTGCGGGCGAAAAAGGCGCTTCCACATCGCCCAGTCAGGCAGCTTCAAGCGCGAGGTGGTTTTGTCAGCCTTGGCCCAGGCGGGTTCGCCAATTTGCACCAGCATTTCCGTCACGGCAAACAGGCCCACCATCACGATGATGGGTTTGACACCATCCAGCAAGTCTGCTGAGCCAAAGGTGAAACGCGACACGCCGGAGACAGGGTCGCTGCCTACAAAAGCAATCATTAAGCCGATGCTGGCGGCAATCAAACCCTTGAGCAACGACCCACCGGACAAGCCCGCAATCACCGACAAACCCAAAATGCCCAGCGAAAAGTAGGCCGCCGGGGTAAAGGCCAGCGCCACTTTGGCCAGGCTTTCCGTGGCCAGCACCAGCACCACCAGGCCAAACAGCCCCCCCACCAAACCCGACACCAAAGAGATGCCCAGTGCCTCGCCCGCCTTGCCCTGCTTGGCCATCTCGAAGCCGTCAATCACCGTGGCAGCCGCCGAATTGGTACCCGGCGTGCGAATCAGGATGGCGGGAATGGAACCGCCGTATTCGGCCCCCACGTAAACGCTGGCCAGCAGCACCAGCGCCACGGTGGGTGACATACCAGCGGTAAACGGCAGCAACAACGCCATGGCAATAGACGGGGAAATGCCCGGCAACGCGCCCCCCAAAATGCCCCACAACACACCGGCAAACGCGGCCGCAACCACCCACACCGAGGCCAGACTGCCCAGCGAATTCAATACAGAGTCCATGGATCAGCCCGTAAAAAGTTTTGGCCAAAAGCCCGCAGGCATATGAACCTTGAGTGCGAAGTCAAACAAGAACCAGAGGATGGGCCCGGTCAACAGCGCAAAACCCAGCAGCGTCTTACGCTCCCGCCCACCCGCAAACCAACCCACCGCTGCCGACAGCAGGCCGATGGACACGATGTACCCCAGCCAAGGAAGGGCCACCAGGTACGCCACCAGGATCACCAGCAAACCTGCGGCCAGCCCGTGCGGGCGCAACGGTGAATCGGCTGGCGTATGCCGCCCGCCCTTGCCTGTCGCCAGAGGCATTTTCACCGTGGACGACAACGCAAAACCCTTGACGAGCAGCGCCACAGACGCAACGGCCATCAACATACCCACGGCCACCGGCACGCCGGAAGCGCCGACGGCATCGGCCAGCAGACTGTCCTCGATGCGCAGGGCTGCAACGATATAGGTGAGAGAACCCACCAGACCGATGGCACCTGTCACACAGGATGTGGTGCGGTCACTCAGACCTTCATTCGGGTCTTTACTCACTTCACCAATCCCATCTCTTTGAATGACTCGACCGTTTCCGCCGCCACCTCGGCCGTGAATTTGCGTGCCGCCTCACGGCCCATCACGATAGGGGTCAGATGTTCACGGGTGTATTCGGCCTTGTAAGCCGGGATCTCCAGCACCTTGCGAATGGCGACTTCCCAGGCCTTGGCAATGGTGTCAGGTACGCCTTTGGGGCCAGCCAAACCCCGGAACTTGCGCACCACCACGTTATAGCCCTGCTCTTTGGCCGTGGCAAGCTGGGGCAGCCCTTGCAGGCGCGTGTCAGACAGCGTGGCCAGCAGGCGGATTTTTCCCGCTTCGAGTTGACCTTGAAGTTCCTGCATTTCACCAATGCCAATGTCATAGGTGCCGTTGAGTACACCAATCATCTGGTCACCGCCGCCGTCATGGCTGACGATGGGCACCTTTACGCCTGCGGCACGCGACAGCCGCTCCATGGCAATGCGCTCCAGTGAAGCCGGGTTTGACGCGCCCCAGCGGGACTTGCCCGGATTGGCCTTGGCAAAGGTCATCACGTCAGACAGGCTTTTGTAGGGCGATTCAGCCCGCGTAAAGATGAGTTCAGGGTCCAGAAAAACAATGACGATGGGGTCCAGCCCGTCATAGCCCACCGGGGGCTTGGACAGCAACGTGGTCTGGATGTAGGTGGGCGTGGTGCCGTAAAAAATCGAACCATCTGGCGCACCTTTGGCTACCGCAGCCACGGCGGTGGCGCCACTGCCACCCCGAATGTTTTCTACCGTGAAGCTGGTTTTCATCACCGCGCTGAGGTGCTTGGTGAGGTCACGCAAGAACACATCCGTGCCGCCACCCGGCGTGGAATGGGTAACCAGCGACACCCGGCTGACCGGGTAATCCACCTGCTGCGCATGGGATGCGCTGGCAGCCAGGAAAAACAGACCCAGTGCGGTGAAAAAGCTTTTGCGTTTCATGGTTCTTTTCCAGTGTTTTGAGGTTGATCGTGAAAAAATTAGACGCTTGGGATTTTTAAAATATTTTCTTATCGTATACGAATTAAAACAGCTGTCAATTGCTTTAATCCCCAATCTACGTTGAAAAGTTTCTAGTTTTCATAGGCAATATGGCAAACCTTCTAGATGCCGATTTGAAAATATTGGTCAACCCAAGATTGACAGAAGCGGTTTTACGTATACGATCCACAGCCATGAACTCCCACACCGTCCTCCCCTGGCTTGCCGACACCGATCACAGCCGGGTGACTGATCGGGAAGACCTGTCGCTGGCAAAAGTGGTCCGTAACGACATGCTCTCGCAAATTTTGAAAGGCACGCTGGCACCCGGCCAACGCATCAACGAGCCGGACATTGCCAACCGCCTGGGGGTATCGCGGGTGCCGGTGCGTGAGGCCCTGCGGGAGCTGGAGAGCTCGGGGCTGGTGGTGGCACGCAAACACGCTGGTGTATTTGTGCGCCAGCTCGGACCTTCCGAAATTCGAGATCTTTACCAGTTGCGGGCGCTGCTGGACGGGTTTGCGGGACGCCAAGCCGCGCAACTGGCCAAGGCACCCCGAGCCATTTTGCTGGCCGACTTGAACGATTCGGTACAGGCCATGCAAGACGCTGAAAAGCTGCACCAAGTGCAGCGCTACTACGGCGAAAACCTGCGCTTTCACTGGCTCATCGTGGCGGCCACGCACAACCACGCGGTGACAGACGCCTACCGCGGTATCGTGCAAAAACTGCACCTCTCACGCCTGAAGAATCTGTCCCACGACGTGGGCATGCAAGCCTCCATCGCCGAGCACCGGGACATCGTCAAGGCATTGGGCCAAGGCAACCCTCAACTTTGTGAAGCACTAATGTCCAACCACGTTGACATCGCTTTCAAACGCCTGAATACCGCTGCCGACCCTGCAGAAGCGACATAGGCCGACGCAACCCATCACTTCAGAAAGCAAAGTTATGAAAAGACGCACCCTTCTTCAAACGGCTCCGGCGCTGCTGGGCCTGCCAGGGCTGGCGCTGGCGCAAGCCGCTTACCCCGCCAAGCCCATCCGCTACATCGTGCCGGTGGCCGCCGGTGGTGGCAGCGACATGGTGGGGCGAACCGTGACCGAACGCTGGGGCCGTGTGCTCGGCCAATCGTTCATCGTGGACAACCAGGCTGGCGGTGGTGGCGTGATTGCCTGCCAGAACACGGCCAAGGCCGCGCCCGACGGCTATACCCTGATGCAGGGTTACGTGGGCACCCACGGCACC
>JANOLC010000180.1:0-6214 GCA_031419575.1 Burkholderiales bacterium
CGAGGCCATGCACGTCTTGCGTGCTGAAAAAGGTTACATCATCGTGGGTCAGGACACCGATGGCTCCACCACCCCGTTTGATCTTGGCATGGGCGGCATGGTGGCCAAGAGCAAGGATTTTCTGGGCCGCCGCTCCCTGGCCCGCAGCCACACGGCTGGTGCTGACCGCAAGCAGCTGGTCGGCCTGCTCACTGACGAGCCCGGCCTGGTGCTGCCCGAGGGCACGCAACTCACCGAGAAAGCACCGTCTGATCCACCCCCTGTGCCGATGATTGGCCACGTCACCTCCAGCTACTACAGCCCCACGCTCAAACGTTCCATTGCCATGGCGGTTGTCCGCTCCGGCACCAGCCGTATGGGGCAAAAAATTGCTGCGTCACTGGCTGATGGCCGCTACGTCAGCGCCACAGTGTGCAGCCCTGTGTTTTATGACCCGGAAGGAAAACGTCTCCATGCCTGATGTTGTGATGCAAAGCCCGCTGGCGGGTATTGATCGCCTTGCGAATCGGGAAGCCAAGCGGGTGCTGAATGTCAATGGCAAGTCGTGTGCGTTGTCAGAAATCCCTTTTGTGCAGATGCTCAATATCCGTGGCAATGCGGCGGATACCCGGTTTTTGCCAGCGGTGCTGGAAGCCACAGGCCTAAGGCTGCCGGTGCTGGCTAACACCGCCAGCCTAAGCCCCATGCGCCAACTGCTGTGGCTAGGGCCTGATGAATGGCTGCTGAAGCTTAAAGACGGCGAGGGCGATGGGGTTGAGTCCTCCCTGCACGCGGCCTTACAGGGCCAGCACAGCGCCCTGGTTCGGGTGGGCGATGGCAACACCACATTCCTGGTGCAAGGCCCTGCTGCGGCAGAACTGGTGTCGCGGGGCTGCCCGTTGGACCTGCATCCCCGCGTGTTCCCCGCTGGCTCGCTGGCGCAGACGCACATCGCCAAGGCCAGTGCCACCGTGTTGTGTCTGGAGGCGGCTACCCGCTTTGAGCTGACAGTGCGGCGCAGTTTTGCGGACTATCTGTTCCGCTGGTTGTGCGAGGCTGGCGCTGAGTAAAAAGTAGGCATGACCTACTTCCTTGGGATTGACACAGGCGGCACCTTCACCGATGCCGTCCTGCTTGACGCTGACAAAAAAATTGTCGCCTCGGCCAAAAGCCTCACCACGCGGTTTGACCTGTCGATCGGCATAGGCGCATCGCTCGACAAACTTCCCGCCGACTGGTTAACCCGCGTCGGCCTGGTGTCGCTGTCCACCACGCTGACGACCAACTCCGTGGTCGAGGGCAAGGGTTCCCCAGTGTGTGTCCTGCTGGCCGGCTATGACCCGCCTCAGGTTAAGGCCAGCGGGTTGATCGAGCTGCTGGGCCAGGAGGCCATCGTGGCACTCCCCGGTGGGCATGACGCGGGAGGTTACCCGATTTTGCCGCTGGACGAGGCCGCATCGCGCGCGGCCATCCTGCACCACGCGCCCCGTGTTTCGGCTTTTGCTATTTCGGCCAGCTTCGGCGTGCGCAACCCCGAGCATGAGTTGCAATTGCGCGCCTGGGTCAAGGCGCTGTGCGACAAACCCGTCACCTGCGGGCACGAGCTGGCCAGCAGCCTGGGGGCACCACGCCGTGCCATGACGGTGGCGCTGAACGCCCGCATGATCTCGCACGTCACGACCTTGATCGATTCGGTCAAGCAGACATTGCACGCGCGCCACATCGACGCGCCCCTGATGATGGTCAAGGGCGACGGCTCGCTGATCAACGTGGCTAGCGCCTTGCAGCGGCCCGTGGGCACGGTGTTGTCCGGCCCGGCGGCCAGTGTACTGGGGGCCTGTGCCCTGAGTGGCCTGCAAAACGCCATCGTCGCCGACATGGGCGGTACCACCACCGACATTGCCGTGGTACGTAACGGACAGCCCGAGCTGAGTTTTGACGGCGCGATGATTGGCCAATGGCGGCCCATGATCGAAGCGGTCAAGGTCTATGCGATTGGCCTGGGTGGCGACAGCGAAGTGCGTTTTCAGGGCGGCGATGGCTTGGCCATTGGCCCGCGCCGCGTGGTGCCCTTGAGTCTGTTGGCCCACCAACACCCCCAGATTCTGTTTGTGCTGGAGCGCCAGCAGACCGAGTCGCCGCACGGTAGCCAGATCCGTTTTGCCCAGCGCCTGCATGCCGATGAAACCGTGCTGGCCAGACTACCTGAGGATGAGTTGCGCGCTTGGGACAAATTGGCTAAAGGCCCGATTGACCTGGAGCGCTCCAACATTGAAGACCGCAACCAGTCGCGGGCCCTGGCCCGGCTTGAGCGCAAGGGTTTGGCGATCTATAGTGGCTTCACCCCCAGCGACGCTGCCCATGTGCTGGGCATGTCCAGCCACTGGAGCCGGGACGCTGCCCTGTTTGGCGCTCGCATTTGGGCGCGCCAAATGCGCCATCTCTACGGGCTGGGCACCTGGGTGATGGGCGATGCGATTGGCCCGGCGCAGCAGGTGGTGGACAAAGTAGTCGACACCATTTGCCAAAAGCTCATTGAAGCCGGCCTGAACGATGCCGGCCAGATGAACGAGGGTAATGCCAACAAAATGGCCGCGCTACTTACCCAGATGGCGCTGCACCACCGGCCTGCCGCAGACACCAAAAGCGGAGCGCGCCAAGCCAGCGTGTTCAACTTGCAATTTGCGCCTGACCTGCCCCTGGTCGCCGTGGGTGCACCTGCCGCCAGTTATTACCCCAAAGTGGCGCAGGGCCTGGGTGTGCAGCTGGTCATGCCGCCGTTTGCCGATGTGGCCAATGCCGTGGGTGCCGTGTTGGGGCAAGTCTCGCAACGAGTGCACATCACCGTGTCGCAACCCGTCAAAGGCGTGTTCCGCGTATTCACCCCGGCCGGGCCGCGGGACTTTGAACGCCTGGCCCCCGCCATTCAGCTGGCGCAAGATTTGGCCGGTGAAGAGGCCCGCGCCCGCGCCCTGCAGGCCGGTGCGGCCCTGGCCAGCGTCACCTTCAGCCAGCAGGACAACAACGTCAACAACGACATCGACGGCAACATGTTTTTTGAAGCCCTGGTGACCGCCACCGCCTGTGGACCGCCCGTCATCAAGCTGTATTGACAAACGTCTTACGAGAAAAAACTTAACGTGCCCGCTCCATCCAGAATCACCCTGCAGGCAGATCTGTCTGTCTATGGCCTGCGACTGCGTGGCGCTTGGCTACCCGGCGAAGGCGATGCGATTCCCGCCATGCCTGGCGGCCAGCCTGCGGCAGTCGTGTGGATGGTGGGCGTAGTGGGTTCAGAGTTCTGGCCGTTTTTCAAAGCGTCGGCCCGGTATCAAGAATTTCTGCACAATGGTGTGCCTGACCCGCTGGACCGCTGGAGCCGTGCCCTTGGCGACGAATTGGCCAGCCGGTGGGGTGGGGTAGCGCTGTACCCGTTTGATGGACCCCCCTACCATCCGTTTCAGCAATGGGCCACCCGCGCCGAACCCCTGCAAACCAGCCCGCTGATGCTGCGCATTCACCCCGATCACGGTCTGTGGCACGCCTACCGGTTTGCGCTGGCACTGCCTGAGTGGGCGGCAGGTGATTTGCCTGAAAGCGCTTTGACCCATCCTGATACCGCCCTTGACGAAGCGCGATCACCCGTGGCTGGCTTGCCCCGTTTGGATCTGTGTCGTACCTGCGACGGCCAGCCCTGCCTGAGCGCCTGCCCGGTGCAGGCCTTCACCGGCACCACCTTCAAACTAGACGCGTGCGCTGTCCATTTGCACACACCCGACGGCGCAGACTGTATGACGACAGGCTGCCTGGCCCGCCGCGCCTGCCCGGTGGGGCAGGGCAGTCGTTATATGCCCGAACATGCGGCGTTTCACATGCAGGCGTTTGCGGGGTGTCATGGCGGAAATTCATGATTAAAAGTGCCTGAAGTCCCCGTCAATCATCAATAGTTTGCTATATATTTGGTAGTCCAAAAATTTGTTATTCCATTGGAGCGATTTGTCACCTTGGTGCATGATCAAAGAACTCTCCAGTTGCACTCCAAGAAAATAGTAAGACGCGATTGCACAATCCACAGTCGCAATTGGAGAGCCCCCCCCCGGTGTGCTGAATACACTTTCTCCCGTTATCGACCCTCGGGGTGGGTGCGCGCATGTTTCGCACACTACCCACGTGTCATCCAATTTCCTTAGGAGCTAGCGCAAATGGCCTCATTCCCTGAGCGAGCCAAGGTTGTCATCATTGGCCAAGGCGGCATCGTGGGTGCTTCGGTGGCACACCACCTGATCGAACGCGGCTGGGACAACATTGTCGGTATAGATAAATCCGCCATCCCCACGGATGTGGGCTCCACCGCACACGCGTCTGACTTCTGCTTCAACACGATGCACGATCAGATGACGATCTTCACCACCAAATACAGCATCGACTTTTACGACAAGATGGGGCGTTATGAACGCATTGGCGGCATAGAAGTCGCGCGGGTAGGCGATGACGAACGCATGGTGGAGCTCAAGCGCCGTGTGGCTTCGGGCAAAGCCTTTGGCAACCGGGTGGAGATGATCACGCCCGCAGAGGCGAAAGCCAAATTCCCCCTGCTGGAAGAGGACTTGATCCAGGGTGCCTTGTGGGACCCGGATGCCGGCTTGGTGAAACCGCGGTCTCAAATGGTGGCGGGTGAGCTGGTCGATGCCGCCGTGGCCTCGGGTAAATTGGCATCTTTTGCCAATACCGCCTGTACCGGACTGCGCATCGAGAACGGCCGTATCCAGGGCGTGGAAACCACCAAAGGCTACATTGCTGCCGATTACGTCGTGGTGTGCGCCGGATTGTGGGGGCGCCTAATTGCGGGGATGGCCGGTGAGGACTTGCCCATCATGCCGGTCGACCACCCGCTCACGTTTTTTAAGCCCTATCTGAAATTTGCCGGAACCGGCAAAGACATCGGCTACCCGCTGCTGCGTGACCAGGGCAATTCAGCCTACTTGCGAGATACGGGGGACCCCAAGACGCCCGAAGGCGGCCAGATCGAGTGGGGCTATTACGAAGAGAAGAACCCGCGCATGTGTCACCCGCGTGATTTGTTGGAGAAGGAACAAGCCCGCCTGTCGCCCTCGCAGCGCGATCTGGAGCTGGAGCAAATCATGGCGCCGCTGGAGCGGGCCATTGAACTCACGCCCATCCTGGCCGAACTAGGTTACGACGAGAAGCATTCCTTCAACGGCTTGTTGCAGGTCACTACCGATGGCAACCCCTCGATCGGCGAGTCGTCCAAGGTGCGCGGCCTGTGGTACGCCGAAGCCGTGTGGGTGAAAGACGCGCCCGGTGTGGGCAAGCTGGTCGCCGACTGGATGACTGATGGGTACACCCATCTGGATCATGCCCGCATCGACGTGGCCCGCACCTATCCGTACCAGCAGGACGAGCAGTACATTCACGACCGTTGTTACGAAGGTGCTTTCAAAATCTATAACCCGCCGGTTCACAACCGCGAACCGTATAGCGCTGGGCGCGGCATTTTCAAGAGCCCGTTTTACGAGCGCGAAAAAGCGCTTGGTGCGTATTTCATGGAACTCACCGGCTGGGAGCGTGCCCATGGTTATGCCAGCAACGAGCATTTGCTTGCGGTCTATGGCGACAAGGTGCCGGTGCGCGCCAACGAGTGGGATAACCGCCACTTCTGGCGCGTCTCCAACGCGGAGCATCTGAAGATGTCGGAAGACGTGGGCATGATCAACGTCTCGCACTTTGCCGAGATCGATGTGGTGGGCCCGGATGCCGCGGACCTGCTGGAATACATCTGCGTGGCCACGGTGGGTGGCGACACCCCGGTAGGCAAAGGTATTTACACCCACTTTCTGGACGCCAAGGGCGGTGTGCGCGCTGACCTGACTGTTCTGCGTCTGGCCCAGGACCACTACCGCGTGATCGACGGCGCCGATGCCGGCCACCGCGACCTGACCTGGATACGCCGTATGGCCCAGGACCGGGGTGCCAATGTGACGGTGACCGATACCACCACGGAGTACGGTTGCCTGGGGCTGTGGGGACCCAACGCCCGCATCATCATCCAGAAAATTGCCGATGAGCCCGAGGCCTGGTCGAATGAAAACTTCCCCTTTGCGGCTTTGCGCGAACTGAAAATTAAGGGTGTGCCAGTGCTGGCCTTCCACATTTCGTATGTGGGCGAGCAAGGCTGGGAACTGCACTTCAAGTATGAAGACGGCCTGGCCCTGTG
>JANOLC010000181.1:0-4621 GCA_031419575.1 Burkholderiales bacterium
GTCCAGATTGCATATAATTATTTAGCTATCAAGGTTATAGCTAATTGGATTGTAATTCCTGGCATTGAGACTCAGACCGTAGGCACACACATCCCAGCAGTTGGAAGTTGATGCCACTACCTTCACCGCCCACGCCGGTGACTCCATTAATCTGGGTGGCTACTCGGTAACTGGCGTTTACGCGCTGGACATTTTGAACGGCACCCTCACCAAAGATGGAACTTCACCAACGGGTGGCGGTACATCGACCATGACGCAGTTGTTCTATCCTGCACTGATGGGCTTGTTGACGCTGTCAGATGTACAGACCCTGTCACCCATTACCGCTCTGGCTGGCAGTGCTGCAGAGAATAATCTTCTGGTTTTAAGCTTGGGTTCACGCAGACTGATCGAAGTTGACCGCCAGGGCCATATCAAGAGTAGCTTAGACCTGACCAACATCCTGGCCCACAACGGCATTGAAGGTGTCACGGTGGATGAAAAAGGCACGATCTACCTGGTGGCAGAGCAGATTCAGGATGGCACCTCGTCAGACGGAAAATCTCAGCTGATCGTGCTGACCGCCCCGGTGCCAGAGCCTGAGACCTATGCGATGCTGCTGGCTGGCCTGGGGTTGATGGGGGTAATTGCACGGCGGCGCAAGTCAAAACAGGTCTGACGCCAGTAGCTTTGACAGAACCGCAATAAGGGGCTATTGGAGTCCTTCGACCGCTAGAGCACCCGTTCCCAAACCCACCAGGCTGCCATCAGCGTCAGCAGCACAGAGCCGCCGCGCACCACCACCGTGGGGTACCAGCTTCGGCCCACCACCAATTGGGATGCCATCACCCAGGCGCTGACGGCGAGAAGTTGGCCTGCCTCGACCCCTAGGTTAAACCCGGCCAGAGCCCACGGCAGCAAGCCCGTTGGGGCCGCGGCTTCCTGCAGCAGTCCCGCGAAGCCAAACCCATGGACCATGCCAAACGACAACGCCAGTACATCCGTCCTCACCCACTTCACCGGGTACAAATTCAGCAATGCGGTCACGCCAATGGACAGGGCAATGACCGGCTCTACCCAGCCGGGCGAGGCTTGCGTCCAACCGAAGGTAGCGAGCATCAGTGTGATGGAGTGACCGACAGTGAAGGCGGTGATCGTCCTCAACAGCGCCCACCAAATAGGTGCGCTATCGGTATCGCTGTCTGCAGGGGCTGACTTGCTCAAACTGGCCCGATCACTCCGGCCGACCCCACCAAGCGGCTCGAATGCGGTGGAGTCTGGCCCAAAGCGCAATTGCAGTGGTGGGGCCAGTGGCCCTCTAACGAACCTTAGCAATCGCTGCGGGAAACGCAGCAACCGCGCGGCAGGCAGGCGTAATTGAAGTGGCAGCACTAGCGCCAGCAAAAACGCCAAGTGGTCATAGCCTTCCAGCAAATGATGCACGCCCAGCAGAAAGTAGTCTTGCAGGGCTGACCACCGATTGGACTGCGGGGAGGGCATTGGCGTGCCGGCTACCGTGCCGCCGGGCGAATCGAGCGCTAAATTTACCGGGCTGCGCGACAGCACCATGGGCGTCAGCTGTTGGGGCGACAGAGTCGTCAGCAGGTCTTTGCCGCCCAGGTGGCCGGTAACCAGCAAGCGATGGGACGCATCTTGGTCCTGAAGCAGTGCGTAGCGCAAGGCCATGGGCTGGTCCGCCGCGCACGCCGTTTGGGCTTTAACGCGCAGGTAGGCACCGTCGCTACGCCGTTCCGCGCCATCGGGCTGCCAGTCAATATTGCACGGCGTTGTCGGGTTGTTAGTGGGCTGCAGGTTTACTTGCGCATTGAGGAGCGCCAGTACTTCGGGCTGCGCGGCCTTCAATTCACCCCAAGTGACTCGGCCATCGGCATTCGCATCCAGGGGCGCTACCAGGTCAAGATCCTTGATGGCTACCGACAGTATGAACTGGGTCCACTGAAATTTTTCGCCAACGCCACCAGATCCGCCAGGGCGGGTGGCTGTCTGGGTCGGTGGTTCTATATCGCGCACGTCCAGATAGGCGTCACTTCCCTTGTGGGCCAGGGCAGGTGAGCAGGCAACAGCCGTGAGGTAAAGCGCCAGAAAATGCGACTTGAATGAGGGGTTCATCATTGGCTCTTTAACGCTTGGGCTTTCGCGGTTTTGGTGGCAGTGACTGGTGCAGCACGCAACGCGAGACGAACGTCTTGCAGCCCGGCCGTACGAATGGCACCTGCAATCTCGTTCAGTGCGGCGCCATCCCTGGCCTGCGTGGCGCTCTGCACGGCCACCCACCAATCTAAAGGTTCACGTTGCAAGAGCAGGTTGCTGCGCGCCAGCGACAGAGCGTGGGCGGCATCGTCGTCCAACCACAGAGCAGCCAGCGCCAGCTCTCGACCGTGCAAGCTGGGGTCGTCGCCGCGACGGGTGAGCTCGGCGGTGCGCTCCTTCAATACCGCCAGCGTGTCCCTCCAGCGCCCATCACCCAATTGCTTCCAGGCGCGAGCACGGCGAAGCAATACAGCGTCGGTTTCAGGCAGTGACGCCAGCACCTTCAAGGCTTGTTCATTTTGGCCAGTGCGCAGCAGCAGGTCTGACCAGGCGATGGCGGTGTACAGGTCTGGTTCAAGCTTCAGGCTGCGTTGGTAGGCCTCGGCGGCAGCGGCGTCATGCCCAGCGCGCTCCTGGCTTTCGGCTAACAAGGACAGCAACCAACTTTGCAGACCCAGATCTGAAGTGCTCTTTACCAGCGCCCCCAGGCCTTGCAGCGCACTGACGTGTTGGCCTTGCAGGGACACCGTTTCCAGGTAGCAAGCCCTGGCATGCAACGCTTGCCCGGCCCGCGCCACCTGCTCACACGCCGCCAGGGCCTGCGGATAGCGGGCTGACAGCCGCTCCAGGGCCGCCAAGTTGAGCCAGCCCTGCGCGTGGCCTGGTGCACGGGTTAGCGTTGCCGTCAATAGCTTTCGGGCGGCCTCAAATTCGTGACGACCCTGCTGCACCGTGGTCTGCAAAATCGCGATGTCTGGCGGCGCATTGGCGCGGTTCCACCAGGGCGATAGCTGTGCCTGGGCACGTCCCCAATGGCGTGTCTCGCCCGTTTGTCTGGCTAACTGAATGTCTTGCTGCGCAGCGAGAGCTGCGGCTGCCGGATCTGCCGGTTGCGGACTGGTCGATTTCGTGCTCGCGTTGAGTGCTGCCGGACGGGTGCGGGTGATAACCGGCAAGATCTCCAAAACGACTTCATCGCCTGCCGGTTGCAAGGTAGGAACGGCCCAAGCGGCTGTCGTATAGCCAGTCAGTTGCGATGCCGCCCATACCAGGGCCACTCTTGCAAAATTTTTTATCATGATGACATCAGGCTTTCAATGTTCACAGCCATAGTGGATCGCCAGAGGCAATTGGTAGATTGGCCCTGACCATCCCCGCCCGGCAACCCGGGTGGGGATGGGGTTAGGTTTTCAACCGTCAGGGAGTGGGGCTTGGCTCCGCGGTGTCGTCTGCCGCCAGTGTCAGGGAGTTGACACCCAGCGGCTCGGTCGTTTCGCTTGTTTGCGCGAACAGGGTGGTGAGGTAATTCACCATGGCGACCACGCTTTCGCCCACACTGTCAGGCACGTTTTCTATGGCACCGCTATCAATGCCGCCTCTGCTGTTGCCACCGCCGCAGCCTGCCACCAACACAGTCGCCACTACAGCTGTGGCCAACCAGCCGCTGCTAACCTGTTTCAAAAGGGATGTATGTTTCATGACTTTTCCTTTTGGAGGTGATTCAAGAACCACCATTGGGCGTGTTCAGGTACGGGAAGCCGGGCAGAAACGGCACCGTAGCCTGGTCAACACCATCGTGAATATTGGCCGATGAAGCACCCAGGGGCACGCTGGTGTCGTTGCACACCGAAGTCACACCCGGCACGCCCGGAATGCTATTGAGCTGAAGTGCATTGCCCGCGCCATTGATGACACACAAGCCACCCACCATCGCCACCAATGCAATGTCCACCACGTCATCTTTAGGCCTGCGACCATTCGGAAAACCAGCGTTGTCCGTGCCACCGGCCAGGGCATTGCCCGCTACACCCAGGCGATTTTGCGAAGCAGCTGGGACCGCTGCGATTGAGGTGTTGAGCCGCAACATTTCAGACGGTGTCGGGTTGATGGCGGGCTTGTTCACGCCGGTAATACCCGTCAAAAAGGTCGTGGCCAGGTCGGTACGGGGCAGGTTGGTTGGGGCCACGTTGGCTCCCAGCACTACGCCCAGAAGAGCTGGCAAGGTGGGGTTGGTGACATAAGTCAGAAACTGGGCATCGTCTTTGGGGCGAGAGGCGTTGAACTTGTCCTTGTCTGGCAGACCAATCACCAACTCATTGATCAACGGGTTGCCCAGGCGTGACACCTGCGTCCAAGCACCACCGACTTTTTCAGCCTTGTCATTGCCCGTGGGGGTGGCACCGTTCAGCAAACGTCCCTGGCGCAGGCTGGCAGTGGTCCAGCCACCAATCACGGGCTCACCACCGGCGGTCAGGCAGTCTTTGTGCACCTCAATGGCCAGGGTGGTGATGTTTGACTTTTGAATGACATGCTGGCCGCCATTGCCTGCTGCGTCCTTATTGGCCGGGTTGAGCAGAAATGCTGCGGGCGC
>JANOLC010000182.1:0-10300 GCA_031419575.1 Burkholderiales bacterium
GGGGCCCCACTGCTCCCCCTGTGCGCCCTCTTCCATCGACGACCAGCCGTTGATGCCCGAGGCGTACACGACAGGGAAATCCAGTTGTTCATCAGTGGCCCCCAGCTTGTCAAACAGGTCAAACGCGGCATTGACGACCCAATCCGGGCGTGCACCGGGCTTGTCAACTTTGTTCACTACCAGAATAGGCTTGAGGCCCAAGGCCAATGCCTTTTTAGTCACAAAACGGGTTTGTGGCATGGGACCTTCTTGTGCGTCAATCAACAACACCACGCCGTCAACCATGCTCAGAGCGCGCTCCACTTCGCCGCCGAAGTCGGCGTGTCCGGGCGTGTCGACGATATTGATGTGCGTGCCTTCCCAGGTCACCGCGCAGTTTTTGGCAAGAATCGTGATGCCGCGCTCTTTTTCAATCGCGTTGTTGTCCATCACGGTGTCAACGATTTTTTCGTGTTCGGCAAAGGTGCCGGATTGGCGCAACAACTGATCAACCATGGTGGTTTTGCCGTGGTCAACGTGGGCAATGATGGCAATGTTACGAATTTGTTTATGGCTCATAGTTCACTTTCTTAAATCTGTACTTCAATCACTGGGGTACCGGTGCTGCCTGTTTGGGCCAGGTGGCACTGCTCAATTTCTATTGGACTTAAAAGGCGTCCGGGGATCAATTCACCCGCCTTGATGTGGGCTGTGCCCAGCAAAACTCTTGTCATTGAATCGTCGACTTGGGCCTTCGACTCAAGTTCCACGAGCGTGGGGCCATAAACAGCGACAGCATCCGCGTCCGGCCAATCGCCCCTGCGGCGCACACCACTCAAAAACCGAACTGCATTCTCACGGTCCAACAAGACAGACGTGTGATCTGCCAGCAAAGTTTCGACCGGCAGCAAACAAGCCATGCGTTCATCTTCTGTCATGGCTTCCAGGGCGGCCAGGGTCACACATTGAGACACCTCAAACCCGCCGGTACCCACCCGGCGCAACGCCGTCAGGTGGGCGCCACAGCCCAAGCCTTCACCGATGTCCTCACCCTGCGTGCGGATGTAGGTGCCCTTGCTACAACTTGCTACTATTTTAATAGCCAACTTATCAACATCCACGGGGACTAGAGCCACATTTAACTCATGAATCGTCACCGCACGGGCTTCCCGCTCAATCTCAATGCCGGCCCTGGCGTATTCGTACAAAGCCTTGCCGTCTTTCTTCAGCGCGCTGTACATCGGCGGCGTTTGCAAAATGGGCCCGGTGAACTGCAAGCTCACCCGGTCTACATCGGCCTGCGTCACGTTCACGTCGCGCACTTCAATCACATCCCCTTCAGCGTCGCCCGTGCTGGTTTTTTGTCCCAGCAAGGCCGTAGCCTCATATCGCTTGTCCGCATCCAGCTGCAATTGACTGAACTTGGTGGCTGCGCCAAAACACAGCGGCAAAACACCGGTGGCCAGTGGGTCCAGCGTGCCGGTGTGACCCGCCTTTTCAGCCCGCATCAACCATTTGACCTTTTGCAAGGCGTCATTACTCGACCAGCCGATTGGCTTGTCCAGCAGCAGCACCCCATGCACAGGGCGCCTGGCAACCCGTGCACGTGGCGCTTTCATCATGTCAGTCGTCGTTCTTGGAACGCGAAGCAACCGCTTGCGCAATCAAGGCATTCATGTCTGACGCCCGTTCCGTTGTGCGGTCGAACACAAAATGCAGTGTTGGCACGGTGTGAATGTGAAGTCGCTTGAACAAACCTGCCCGCAAAAAGCCAGCAGCCTGATTCAAACCGGCCTGACACGCCACCGAATCACCCACCAACAAGCTGAAAAAAACCTTGGCATGGGCGTAATCTGGCGTGACCTCCACGGCCTGAATCGTCACCATGCCGACCCGCGGGTCTTTCAACTCGCGGGCGATCAGCTCTGTCAGATCCCGCTGGATCTGGTCCGCCACTTTGAAGCTGCGGTTTGGGGTTTTTGACTTGCGGGTAACCATGGCTCAGATCGTTGCTTTGATTGTCAATATTTACAAAGTCCGCGCCACTTCACGAATCTCAAAGAACTCCAGCACGTCACCCTCTTGGATGTCGTTGTAGTTCTTGATATTCAAGCCGCACTCGAAGCTTTCTTTGACTTCCTTGGCATCGTCCTTGAAACGTTTGAGCGATTCGAGTTCACCCGTGAAGATGACCATGTTTTCGCGCAGTAAACGAAGGCGCGCGGTACGGCGCACCACACCGGCGGTAACCATACAACCGGCAATCGAGCCAATTTTGGACACCTTGAACACTTGGCGAATCTCGGCCATACCGATGACTTCTTCTTTCTTGTCCGGCGTCAGCATGCCTGACATGGCCAGCTTGAGTTCGTCCACAGCATCGTAAATGATGTCGTAGTAACGAATGTCCACGCCGTTGTTCTCGGCCAGCTTGCGCGCACCGGCATCGGCCCGCGTGTTGAAGCCAATGATGACCGCCTTGGAGGCAATCGCCAGGTTGACATCGGACTCGCTGATGGCACCCACGGCGGTGTAAACCAGTTGCACTTTGACTTCGGCCGTGGACAACTTGACCAACGACTGGGCCAACGCCTCTTGTGAACCCTGAACGTCGGCCTTGATGATGATGGGCACGAGTTTGACCTCGCCCGCCGTCATATCGGTGAACATGTTCTCCAGCTTGGCGGCTTGTTGTTTAGCCAGCTTGGTGTTGCGGAATTTGCCAGCGCGGTAGGTGGCGATTTCACGAGCGCGACGCTCGTCGGTCATCACCATGAACTCATCGCCCGCTTGCGGCACTTCGGTCAAGCCCTGAATTTCAACCGGAATTGACGGACCCGCCGTTTTGATGGTCTTGCCGTTTTCGTCCAGCATGGCGCGCACGCGGCCAAAGGTTTGACCAGCCAGCACCACGTCACCAGTCTTGAGCGTACCGCTTTGAACCAGAATCGTGGCCACGGGGCCACGGCCTTTGTCCAGACGCGCATCAATCACCAGGCCCTTGGCCATGGCATCCACAGGAGCGCGCAATTCCAGCACTTCGGCTTGCAACAGCACCTGCTCGAGCAAGGCGTCAATGCCCTGTCCGGTCTTGGCCGACACCGTCACAAACGGAGATTCGCCGCCAAATTCTTCAGGCACCACCTCTTCAACCACCAGCTCGTTTTTAACGCGCTCGGGGTTGGCATCGGGCTTGTCAATCTTGTTAATAGCGACCACGATAGGCACACCCGCCGCTTTGGCGTGTTTGATGGCTTCTTTGGTTTGCGGCATCACGCCGTCGTCCGCCGCTACCACCAAAATCACGATGTCGGTTGCCTTGGCACCCCGGGCACGCATGGCCGTGAAGGCTTCGTGACCAGGCGTATCGAGAAACGAGATCATGCCGCGAGGAGTTTCGACGTGGTACGCCCCAATGTGTTGGGTGATGCCGCCGGCTTCACCCGACGCCACTTTGGCGCGGCGAATGTAGTCCAGCAGCGAGGTCTTGCCGTGGTCGACGTGACCCATGACGGTGACCACCGGCGCACGCGGCAGGGAGACAGCATCTTGCTGTTGCACTTCGTCATCGGTGAACGCTTCCGGGTCATCCAACGCGGCCACAATGGCTTTGTGGCCCATTTCTTCCACCAAAATCATGGCGGTGTCCTGGTCCAGCGGCTGGTTGATGGTGACCATCTGACCCAGCTTCATCAGGTGCTTGATGACCTCAGAGGCTTTGACGGCCATCTTGTGGGCCAATTCGGCCACGGTGATGGTCTCAGGCACGTGAACTTCAAAAATGCGCGCTTCCACCGGTGCGGCGGCTGCGTGGTGTTCCGTGCCACGGTCATTGCTACCGCGACGCCCACGCGGGCCGCTGCGCCAGTTGCCTGCGCGCCCGGCACCACCACCGTTGGTGTCACCACGGGTAGGAATGGCTTTCTTCTTGGCGGGGTCGCCTGCCCAGCTGGATGACAACTTGGCAGATTTAACTTCCTTGCCGGCTCCTGGGGTTGCCGCGCCAGGCGCCCCTGGCGCGCCGGGTTTTGCGGGCTTGGCGGGTACAGAGCCCGCAGCCGGCTTGTGCAAGGTGCCCTTCATGCCAGCTTTGGCCTCGGGCGAACCGGGTTTGGCAACTGGCTTCACCTCTTCCACCTTTTTGGGCGGTGGCGGCTTTTTGGCCGGTGCCGACATCATCAGGCGAATGGCCGCAGCTTCGTCTTCGGCCTTGCGGCGGCGCGCGCTGAGGTCAGCTGCCTTGGCAGCTTCTTCAGCGGCGCGGGCTTTGGACTCGGCAGCAGCCTTGTCACGCGCATCGGTCTGCGCCTGCACAACGGCCTTTTCTTTCTCTATGGCCTGGGCTTTGACCTGGGCTAGAGCAATTTCATTTGCTTCGTTTTTAGTAGCATCACTACTAACAATAACGGGGACTTCAAGCCTTTTTTGTTCTTCAATCGCATGCGCAGCGGCTTTGTGGGCTGCTTCTTCAGCGGCGGCGCGGGCGCGGGCTTCCTGCTGCTCGCGCTCCTCGCGACGCTGTGCCAGCTCTTCTTCCTGGCGGCGAATCAGCTCCGCCTGACGACGGGCTTCTTCTTCACGACGGGCCAACTCAGCGCTGTCGATAACGGGCGTGGTGTTGACTTCTACTTCAGGCTCAGGTCCGGATTCAACGGGTGCATCCACGCCATCTTCCCGGCGAATAAAAGTGCGTTTTTTACGCACCTCCACCTGGATGGTGCGGGCACGACCTGTGGAGTCGGCCTGTTTGATCTCACTGGTCGATTTTTTGACCAAGGTGATCTTTTTGCGGTCAGCACTGGCGGTGCCATGGCTGACTTGCAGGTAGCTCAGCAAGCTGTGCTTGTCAGCATCAGACAAGGTGTCTGATGCTGCCGACTTGGCTACTCCGGCAGCTTTGAGCTGCTCAAGCAAGGTATCGGTTGGTTTTTTGAGTTCGTTGGCAAACTCGGCGACGGTCGTACTGGACATTTGTTGTGTAACCTTTAAGCATGACCATTACTCTTGAGAAGCGGCGTCATTGGTAAACCAATGTTCGCGCGCCTTCATGATCATGGTTTTGGCCTCAATCTCGGATTGGCCGGTGATATCGGTGAGTTCGTCAACGGCCAAATCGGCCAAATCGTCGCGGGTGTGAACACCGGCATCTGCCAGCTTGCCAATCATGGCCAGCGTCAGACCGTCCAGGTCGCGCAAGTCTTGCGACACCTCGTCCACACTTTCCTCGTGCACGATTTCCATGGTCAGCAGAGCATCTTTAGCGCGGGTACGCAGCTCGTTGACCGTGTCTTCGTCGAAGCTTTCGATTTCCAGCATTTCTTCCAGCGGAACATAAGCGATCTGCTCCAAGCTGGTGAAGCCTTCGGCGATCAGCAGATCGGCGATTTCTTCGTCAACATCGAGCTTTTCCATGAACAGCTTGCGACCGGAATCAGTCTCGGAAGCCTGCTTCTGGGCCGACTCGGCCGCGTCCATGATGTTGATTTTCCAACCTGTCAATTCGGCGGCCAGGCGGACGTTTTGACCGCCGCGACCAATGGCGATGGCCAGGTTTTCTTCGTCAACCACCACGTCCATGGCGTGGCGTTCTTCGTCCACCACGATGCTAGACACGTTGGCCGGGGCCAGCGCGCCAATTACAAACTGCGCCGGGTCTTCACTCCACAACACAATATCAACGCGCTCACCGGCCAGCTCGTTGGTCACGCCGTTCACACGGGTACCACGCACGCCGACGCAGGTGCCGATGGGGTCTACGCGTTTGTCATGCGACAGCACCGCGATCTTGGCACGCGAACCGGCATCACGGGCACAGGATTTAATCTCCAGCAGGCCTTGTTCGATCTCGGGCACCTCTGAGCGGAACAGCTCAATCATGAACTCGGGTGCGGAGCGCGACAGGATGATGGGCGCGCCGCGCAGGGTCAAGTCCACTTCCATGATCATGGCGCGAACCCGGTCACCAGAGCGCAGGTTTTCTTTGGGGATCATCTCGCTGCGTCGCAGGCGGCCTTCAACCCGGCCGCTCTCGACGATGATGTCACCCTTGTCCATGCGTTTGACCGTACCCACAAAAATCTTGTCGCCACGTGACATGAAATCGTTGAGCAACATCTCACGCTCGGCATCACGAATTTTTTGCAGAATGACCTGCTTGGCTGCCATGGCACCAATGCGGCCAATGGGCACGGATTCCACCGTTTCTTCGATGTACTCGTCCACTTCAATGTCGGGGATTTGTTCCAGCGCTTCAAACAGCAGAATTTCCTGCTCAGGCAGCTGCAAACCGGCCTCATCGGGTACGACATGCCAGCGGCGGAAAGTCTCATAGCTACCGTTGTCACGGTCAACGGCGACACGAATATCGACCTCGCCCTGGTACAGCTTTTTGGTGGCCTGTGCCAGCGCGGCTTCAACAGCGCCGAATACCACATCCCGCTCAACGCTTTTCTCGCGTGAGATGGCCTCTACCAGCATTAACATTTCGCGATTCATGCCATGACTCTCCTAGTTCAATTTTTGCTTGTTCAACTTTGCGTTTAATCGTTCGTGACTGGTGTGTCATCTTTGACGCCCCGGCCCTTGAAGCTCACGATGGGCGCCAAGCGCGCCTCTCTCAATTCATCCGGCGTAAAACCCAGTGCTTGCAAGGGTGGCAGCACCCGCTTTTTGCTGATGCGCTGCCCCGGCTTGGCCTGCGGCGCATCACTCCAGACGATTTGCCACCCGGGTACGCCCTCTGCATTCACGATACGCTCCAGCGTGCCGCGAAACTTCTTGCGAGTGGCATTGACCTGACCTGCAGCGGCAGCGATACCGATGGGCGCCTTCAGCGTCACGTCGATCACATGACCGACAAAACGCTCAAAATCTTTTTCATGCCGCAGGGGGCGATCAATACCGGGCGAGGACACCTCAAGCCGCTTGTACTCAACGCCATCGACCTCCAACGCAAAAAGCAGCTGACGGTTGACTTTCTCGCAATCTTCCACGTTGATGAATTGTTCCGGCACATTGCCAGATTCACCGGATTCGGCAACCTCGGTGGGCGACGTCCAGGGCAGGTCAATCGTGATACGCAACAAACCCCCAGCGGAGCGCTCGACCTCCACCAGGTCGTAACCCAATCCGGTCACGGTTTGCTCAATGATTTCCTGAACTGCCACTTGAAAAAGTACCTAATCGCAACGTGATTTAAAAACAACCAGCAATATGATGTAAAAACAATCGCCCAAAAAAAACGGGCGGTAAATACCCGCCCGTTTGGTCGTGAAGAAAGGATTGTACCCTAAAACCGTGTTAATTCGGACTCCTTGAGAAGGAAAGCGCCTTGATTTTGAAGGATTTTTGGGGCAATTGACCAATGAAACCCGCTGAATCGGGCACTCTGCGCATCAATTGAGCGAGGCATCAACTTCCGACACCGCAGCCGACGCCAGCAACGTCCGCGTGTACTCATGCTGCGGTGCCCCAAACACACCGGCGATGGGGCCAAACTCCAGGATTTCCCCTTCCCGCATCACGATCACGTGGTGGGCCATGGCCTTGATCACATCGACGTCATGGGTGATTAGCAGGTAACTCAAACCCCGCTCACGTTGCAACCGCTGCAGTAGTTGCAAGACCTGCTTCTGGATGGTCACATCCAGCGCACTGGTGGGCTCGTCCAGCACCAGCAGTTTTGGGCCGACAATCAGCGCCCGCGCCACAGCGATGCGCTGGCGCTGACCTCCGGAAAACTCATGGGGATAACGGCTCAGCAGGCCTGGAAATTGCGCCTGGTCCATCCCCACCTCAAACATGGCTTGTACCACGCGCTGGCGGCGCTCGACCTCGGTCAAGCCTGGCGCATGCACCAGCAAGCCCTCGCCGACTATTTCTTCAATCGTCATACGTGGCGACAAGGAAGAAAACGGATCTTGAAAAACCACCTGCATGGTTTGGCGAAGGCCTTGCCAGTTTTTGGCAGTGCGGCACAACTGGCCGCTGATGGTCATTTCACCGGTGAAACCCAGCAACCCCAAGGCGGCCAGCGCCAAGGTTGATTTGCCGGAACCGGACTCACCCACCACGCCCAGCGTCTGCCCTGGCAAAACCTCAAAACTCGCGCCCTTAACGGCGACAAACTCGCCTTTACTGAACCACCCCTTGAGGCCCGGCAATGGAGTCGGGTAAGCCACACGCAGGTTGTTCGCGTGGAGCAATGCGTGGTTTTCTTCAGTTGAATCGATGTTGGCCTCCACCACGTCACGCACTGGCTTGCTGTCGATCAGCCTGCGGGTGTAGGCGTGTTGCGGGTTAGCAAAAACGGCTTGCACCGGGCCCTGCTCAACGATAAGGCCGTTTTCCATAATCACGACCCGGTCAGCAAAACGGCGTACCAGATTCAAATCGTGGGTGATGAGCAGCACCGCCATGCCGTTTTGTTGTTGCAGGGTGCTGATCAAATCCAGAATCTGGCCGCGCACCGCCACGTCCAGCGCGGTGGTGGGTTCGTCTGCCAGCAAAAGTTGGGGTCGGCAGGCCAGCGCCATGGCGATCATGGCGCGTTGGCGCTGCCCCCCGCTAAGCTGGTGCGGGTAGGCGTTGGCGCGTCGTTCAGGCTCGGCGATACCGGTATTTGCTATCAATTGAATAGCATTCTTTATAGACTGGTCGGGGACTTGACCCTGTTTTAGTTGTAAAATTTCGGCAATTTGTGCCCCTACGCTCATCAGCGGGTTGAGCGCTGTCATGGGCTCCTGAAAGATCATGGCGATGTCCTGCCCGCGCAAGGCCCGCATTTGACGGTCTGGCAGCGAGAGCAAATCGACGGTCTCGACGGACGGAATTTTGTGAACCCCATCTCGCTGCCCACTGAACCGTGCCTGCCCGCTCAGTTCAGCGTCCTGCACCAGCCGCAGCAAGCTCAACGCCGTGACGGTTTTGCCCGAACCGGACTCCCCCACCAGTGCCAGCTTTTCGCCCGGCGCGATCTGGAAATTGATACCCTTCACCACGGCATGGCCGTTGAAAGACACCGTCAGCGATTTCACATCCAGCAACGGGACAGTGTTGGCAGTCATTTTTCTGCCTTTCTCGGGTCGAGCGCATCACGCAGCGCATCGCCCATGAAGGTGAGCAGCAGCAGCGTGATCACCAGCACCGCAAATGTAGACAGCGAAATCCACCACGCATCAATATTGTTCTTGCCCTGCGACAGCAGCTCGCCCAAAGACGGTGTGCCCGGTGGTACGCCCAGGCCCAGAAAGTCAAGCGATGTCAGCGCCAGAATCGCGCCGCTCATGCGAAACGGCAAAAAGGTGACGACGGGCGTCAGGCTGTTGGGCAGAATGTGGCGCCAGATGATCTGCCAATTGCCTACGCCAAGAGCCCGTGCGGCGCGCACATAGTCGAGCTGGCGATTGCGCAAAAACTCGGCCCGCACATAGTCGGACAAACCCATCCAGCCAAACAGGCTGAGCAAAATCAGCAGCAGGCTCAGGCTGGGGGCAAACACGGCGCTGAAAATGATCAGCAGGTACAGCTCGGGCATAGCGCTCCAGACCTCGATAAAGCGCTGAAACGCCAAGTCCGTCTTGCCTCCGAAAAAACCCTGCACCGCACCGGTGATGATGCCCAGCACCACACCCACAAACGTCAGCGCCAAAGCAAACAAGACGCTAACGCGAAACCCGTAAATCAACTGCGCCAGCAGGTCACGCCCCCGGTCGTCGGTGCCAAACAGGTTGTCGCGTGCCGGGCTGGAGGGGTTGGGCTCTTTGGCAAAGTAGTTCAGCGTTTTGGGGCCATAGGGGTTGGGCGCGTAGACGGCCCAGTTACCCGGCTTGGCAAACCGGTCACGGATGAAAGGGTCCAGGTAATCGGTGGCGGTTTCAAAATCACCGCCAAAGGTTTTCTCGGAATAGTCCTTAAGCATGGGGAAGTAGGTCTGCCCCTCGTAACGCACAATTAACGGACGGTCGTTGGAGATCAGTTCAGCGCACAGGCTCAAACCCACCAGAACGCAGAACGCCACCAGGCTCAAGAAACCCAGGCGGTTGCGCTTGAAACGAAGCCAGGCCCGGCGGGACGGGGAAGCCGACACGGCGCTGGCGCTGGCCGCATCGGGGGGGTTAGTCAAACTTGACACGTGGGTCTACCCAAACGTAAGACAGGTCAGAAATCAGCTTTGTGACCAAGCCAATCAAGGTGAACAAGTACAGCGTGCCCAAGACCACAGGGTAATCACGCCTGATTACACTCTCATAGCTCAATAAGCCCAAGCCATCGAGCGAAAACAGGGTTTCAATCAGCAGTGACCCCGTGAAAAATGCGCCGA
>JANOLC010000183.1:0-2233 GCA_031419575.1 Burkholderiales bacterium
CTGCCCACCTCACCAAAGGCAGCTGGCCGCAAACCGAGCTGTTTGCCTGGCTGCAAAAGACGGCTGGCATTGACGACATCGAGATGAATCGCACGTTCAACAACGGCATCGGCATGGTGGTGGTGGTGGACGCCCCGTCTGCCGCAGCCTGCGCTGACAGCCTGCGTGCACTGGGTGAAACCGTGTACTCCATCGGTGTCATTGCCCCACAAGGTGCTGGTGCCAGCGTGACGGTAGTTTGATATTGCTATTTTTTTGGTAGCAAACTTCTTATATTGGACAGGGACTTTAGGAGGATTTAACACTTAACTATCGCCCAGAACTCAGTCACGACCGCAACGCCGCCACATGGTCGGCGATGGCCGCAATGTCCAGCCCGTCAGGTGCGTTAACCAAATAGGTTTCCAGGTCATCAATCGCCTGACGCGTGTGGCCAAGCTGGGCATGCACCAGACCGCGATCTCGGTGTTCGCTCCAGGCGTGAGGCAGCAGCACGATGAGGCGATCCAGCACGGCAACCAGGCGGGGCCAGTCGGATTGGGCGCGGTGGATTTCCTTCAGGTTGCGCAGCATGCGGGCGATGATGTCGCGCGGTGGTGCGGTTTGCAGATACAGGCCCAGCGGCACCTCGAAATCATCCACCATACCGCTGCGCCGCCGAAAGGGCTCCAAGCGCTCGGACAATTCCTCGCGGCTCAGTGATTTGCCGTCGAACGGGTCGATCACCACCTGGCCTTTGGGCAAATTGACCTTCACCATGAAGTGGCCGGGGAAGCCCACACCCCGCGCAGCCAAGCCCAAGCCCTGCGCCAGTTCAATCCACAGCACAGCCAGCGAGATTGGAATCGCGCGACGGGTTTTCAACACGACGTTGACAAAGCTGTTGTCGGGGTCGTAGTAGTTGTTCACGTTGCCGCCAAAGTTCAAGTCCAGAAAGAAAAACTGGTTCAGCACCCGCAGTTTGTGCATGGGGCCGGCATCGACGGGCAGGCGGCGTTGCAGGCGGGCCAGTAATTGGTCAACCTCCCCCAGCACCTGCTGCACGTCCAGGTCGGGGTATTCGTCTTGCGCCAGGGAAATTGCGGCCTCCAACAGGGGGAAGTCGGCATCACTTTGCACCAGCGAGGCAAAGTACGAAATGGGCGAGGGAACCTCAAATGACAGATTCATCACCCGAGTTTATTTGAATCAGCGCCTACGCGGCGTATGCGTTTTCAGCGCTTGAGGAACTGGCGCAGCTTGAGCCCCGCCGCCCAGGTCGCTCCAAAGTACACCGCGGCTGAACCGCACAAGATCGCACCCATCAACAGCACTCGGTTGAAGTTCTCACCCGGCATCCGTGTCCACGCAAAAGCGCCTGTCGCCCACATCAAAAACACGGCCAATAAAGCACTGGCGGCCAACACTTGCATCACAAAAAGACCCCAACCGGGCTCAGGCTTGTAGCTACCCCGACGAATCAGGCCCATCAACAGCCAGGTGGCGTTGATCAGCGCACCCAAGCCCACCGACAAGGTCAACGCTGCATGCTGGAACAGGGGCACCAGCGCCAGGTTCAGCAGTTGCGTGATAACCAGCACAGCAATGGCAATGCGGGCCGGGGTTTTCATGTTGTGGTTGGCGTAGTAGCCCGGAGCGAGCACCTTGATGGCCACCACCCCGACCAGGCCCACACCCCAGCCCATCAATGCCAGCGTGGTTTGCTGCACATCGTGTTCGGTATAGGCCCCATACTGAAAAATCACCGCCACCAAGGGCTTGGCAAAGGTCAGCAGGGCCACCGAGCTGGGCACAGACAACAGCACCACCAGACGCAAGCCCCAATCCAACATGGCCGAATATTGCGCAGGGCTGTTGGCGGCTTTGGCACCGGCCAATTGGGGCATCAGCACCACGCCCAGGGCCACGCCCAGCATAGCGGTCGGGAACTCCATCAATCGGTCGGCGTTGCTCAACCAAGTCACGCTGCCCGATGTCAGGTGCGAGGCAATTTGCGTGTTGATGAACAGGGATATCTGCGCCACACCCACGCCCAGCAGCGCGGGCACCATCAACTTGCCAACATTGCGGGTGGCCGGGTCGTGCCAGGCATCACGGACCTCGGCCCAACGCCAGCCGATGCGCGGAAACAAGCCCAACCGTGCCAGCGCAGGGATTTGTACCGCTAGCTGCAACACGCCGCCCAGCATCACCCCCACCACCTGTGCATAAATCGGCAAAATGCCGTGCGCAG
>JANOLC010000184.1:0-1747 GCA_031419575.1 Burkholderiales bacterium
ACGCTGGCCCCTTCGGAGTCGTCGGCCACCAGCACCAGTTGCTGCGTGCGCTCAAACATGCCGCGCGCCACCATCACATACGCTACAAAGCTGCACACCATCAGGGCGGTGAAGGCCAGCAGCAGCACGGCCTTGAGCTCAACGTGGGGAATGGGCGGCGGCGCGGTTAACGCTGCGGGCTTGGGCGGTTGATGATCTTCAGAGGTCATGTGGCGCAATTATGGTGCTTGGGTTTGTGCATCATGCGTGAGTATGGACGAGTACGTGTAAGCACTGGCAAGGGGCTGCCGCTTTCAGATGTACTTGACGGCCAGTGAGAGGCCTTCAATCAGCACCAGTGCCAAAAATAGGCGCACGGTGCCGGGTTGCACCGGCGTCACATCGCCGGGATTGACTGGGGGCGCTTCCAGGCTGGCGGTGATCGGAATCACCGCCACGGCCAGGCTAAAGAAAAAAACCTTGATGGCGAACCCGATAGTCACGGCAGCGTCAAAAATCTGCCCCACTGTGCGTGTGTAGTTGCTTAAACCCCAGGGCGACAGGCCATACACGCCCACATAGGCCAGCACCAGCGCCACCAGGCTGCTGGCCACCACCATGGTCACCACAGAAAAAGCATAGGCAATCAGCCGGGGCACCAACTCGTCGCGGATGCGGTCAGTATCGCCACCGCCCAGCACATCCAGGTTGCGCGGGATGTGAATGCCGGCAACAGGCGCATTCACGGCCAACGCGCAACGCAGGGTGACAAACAGCGCGGCGATCAGTGGAATCAACTCCAGCACCAGCACACGCACCACCATGTCCAGCGCGTACTGCGACAAGCCATAGCTGAGGGCCGTGACCACCACAATGCGAATCAGCACCAGGCTGATCAGAGCCGACAGCAGTGTGAACCAGGGCAATATTTGCCAGGTCGTGATGTAGATTTGCCGCGCAATGGTTTTGCGGTTAGTCGCGTCATAGGTGGCTTTAGAGAGCACCATGACCAACGCGAGCGCTCCAAAAAAGAACACCCGCCGCCAACTGGCCAGCCATTGAACAAAAGCCAGCCCCAGCCGTTGCGGCTGTCGGTTGAGTGAAGCGTTGCTAAGCATGGGCGGATGATACCTATCGACTCATTCAGAGGTCGCCGATATAGCCCCGCTTTTGTTGACACAGCGGCTCAGGCCATCCTGCGTTTTGGCCATGATTGCGGTGAACAGATCGCTCGCCAGCCAAGTCTGCAGCCAGGCCTGCACGGCGGGCATGTCCAATGGGTTACACCAGACTTTGTCGATGCTTGCAAATTGCCGCACAAACGGAAACAGGGAGACATCGGCGATTGAGATTTGCGTCCCCAGGAGCCACCGGGTTTGCTGCAATTGCGCCTCCATCGGGCGGATCATGGCGTCCAGTGCATTGGCACGATGTTCGGCGGCGGACTGTTCCGGGTGGCGTTCTGCGTATTTGTAGCGGTCCAGCAGGGGTTTGAAGGTTTCGTCGTTCCGTACGATCCATGGTTGGGCGGCCTGTAGGTCACCAGCGTGGATCCAGCCATCCGGATCATTCTGGTGGAGTGCCCATCGCATGATGGCCATGCTTTGGTCAATCACCTCGCCGTCCGGCGTGACCAGCACGGGCACCGTGCCTTTGGGCGAAGCCGCCAGCAACTCGGCAGGTTTATGCCTCAATGCCACTTCATGAATCTGCACAGATACCCCCGCATAGCAAAGGGCCATGCGGGCGCGGATGGCGTAGGGACACC
>JANOLC010000185.1:0-4591 GCA_031419575.1 Burkholderiales bacterium
GTGCACCAGACCCACGCGGGGCGGCAGTGGCGTGGGGCCGTCCAGTGTGCCGATGGTGGATTCCGGCATGGCCATGGGGCCTGCGCTGAAGTGGGGGTGGGCGTTGTGCACGGCCGGCACGCCGTGGGTGGCCCAGCGCGTGTGGGCGATGCCGGTGTAGCCCTCAAAGGGCTTGCCGGCTACCTTGTCAGCCGCAAACTGGGTCTCCAATTCGGCCACTCGGCTGGTGGTGCGTGCGCGCTTCAACCCACCTGCATGGATGGCGATGCCGCAGGAGTCATAACCCCGGTATTCCAGCCGTTGCAGGCCTTGAACCAGGATGGGGACGATGTTGCGGTTAGAGACTGAGCCGACGATGCCACACATAGATTGCTCCAAAAATTAGGTGGTCGAATGCTAAAACCAAAGATGAAAAATAAGTAATTGATTTTTCATCTTTTTTGGACTTTAATTTCATCAATCAATTATTAAGAATATTTATTTCAAATATAATATATTTATGGAACAAATATCAATAGATGCCACAGACTTGTTGCTGCTAGATCAGCTTCAGCGGGACGCGTCTATCACCAACCAGGCGCTGGCCGAACGCGTTCACACCTCGCCGCCGACTTGCCTGCGCCGCGTCAAGCGGCTGCGCGATGCGGGGCTGATTGAGCGCCAGATTGCAGTTTTGAACACCGACCAGCTCGCCCCCCTGCTGGGCCACGGCATGACCGCTATCGTGGAAATCACGCTAGACCGCCAAGACGCTCTCCATCTGGAAGCGTTTGAGGCCCGCGTGGCCGCTGACGATGCCGTGCAGCAGTGCTACCGCGTGTCACCGGGGCCGGATTTTGTACTGGTTGTTTTTGCGCGCGACATGCCGGGGTATCTGGTGCTGTCGCAGCGGCTGTTCACGGCGGATGCCAATGTGCGCAACGTGAAGGCATTTTTCAGCGTCAAACGCTCAAAATTTGAGCCAAAAGTGCCATTAGTCCCCGTCAATAATAAATAGTCAGCTATATAAATAGTAGCAATTACGAGACTCACGAAGGCCAGATCAACCGTACCTCGCAACCCTCACCCGGCTTGGCCGTGGCCTCAATTCGGCCGCCGTGGCGCTCCATGATGCGTCGGCTCAGGGCCAGGCCCATGCCGATGCCGTCAAACTGGCTGGCGCTGTGCAGGCGCTGAAAAACGCCAAATAATTTGCCTTGAAACTGGGGGTTGAACCCAACGCCGTTGTCTTTAATGAGCATTTCAATCTG
The DNA here is from genome assembly GCA_031419575.1 of Burkholderiales bacterium. Taxonomy (GTDB): domain Bacteria; phylum Pseudomonadota; class Gammaproteobacteria; order Burkholderiales; family Burkholderiaceae_C; genus JANYCG01. The sequence goes on from JANOLC010000185.1 coordinate 1,251, forward strand.
CCCGTCGCTGGCAGGCCGCCAGCCGATGTCGATGCGGGCCAGGGGCACATGGCGCGTGAACTTGATGGCGTTGGACAGCACCTGGCGCAGCACCTGGCGCACCAGCGTGGCATCACCCACCAGCGGGGCAAAGTCCGGCGCAGCGTCAAGCGCAATTTGCCATTGAATGGCACGCCCGCCCTGCTCGGCGCCCAATTCGCCGATTAACGAGTCGCGCACTTCGTCGACCAGCGTGGCTACATCCAGCGGCATAGGCTTCAGCGCCACCCGGCCCAGGCGCGACAACTCCATCAGGCCGTCGATCATCAGCGACATTTGCCGGGCTGCCATGCTGATGGTGTTGACCGGGCTGGTCAGGTCAGGTGGCTGACCCGAACTCAAACCGTCTGCCCAATCTTCTTTGATGATTTGCGTGAAGGCGGTGATGTGCCGCAGTGAGGCTCGCAGGTCATGCGACACGGTGTAAGTGAAGCTTTCCAGCTCAGCTTGGATGGCGGCGAGTTGTAGTTTCAGGGCGACGTTTTCCTGACGCAACATCTCCAGCTCGCCTGACGTAATTTTTGTCATTTATTGATCCGACTTCAAGAAGTCTATCTTTCCGTTCGGGTTGAGCTTGCCGAAGGGCCCTTCGACAAGCTCAGGGTGAACGGTTCATTTCAGGGTGAACGGCACTTCTCCGGGCGAACGGTTCATAGGTCATCGGGCCGGATCAACAGGAGCGACAGCCTTGGCAGGCCGTGCCCAATTGGCAATCACCACCTGCTTGCCACGCGCCACGCTCAACGCGCCGGGCGGCGTACTTTTGGTGATGGTGGAGCCGCCGCCTACCGTGCCACCCGCGCCAATGGTGACCGGGGCCACCAGCACGCAATTGCTGCCAATGTGCACGTCCGCCTCAATCACCGTTTTGTGTTTGTTGGCCCCGTCGTAGTTGGCGGTGATGCTGCCCGCACCGTAGTTGACGCGCTCGCCCACTGTCGCGTCCCCCAGGTAAGCCAGGTGATTGGCCTTGGCACCCTTGGCCAGCGTAGAGTTTTTAACCTCCACAAAGTTGCCAATGTGCACCTCTGCCCCCAGCCGCGCACCGGGGCGCAGGCGGGCAAACGGCCCAATCAAGGCACCGGGCCCCACGGTGACACCCACCTTTTCACCATCAATATGAGTGAACGGGTGAATCACCGCACCAGCCTCGATGATGGCATTGGCAATGACGCAGTTCGCGCCAATCTTCACACCTTCACCCAGCGAAACCTGGCCCTCAAAGACACAGTTAACGTCGATGGACACGTCGTGCGCGCACAGCAAATCGCCCCGCACGTCCAGCCGGGCTGGGTCAGCCAGTCGCACGCCCTGCTCCATCAGCTTGTGGGCCATCTGCTTTTGAAAGGCGCGCTCCAGCTCGGCCAGTTGCACGGGGCTGTTCACACCTGCCACTTGCACTTCGTCGCTGATCTTGTAGCCCACCACGTTGATGCCGTCGGCCACGGCGAACTTGACGATATCGGTCAGGTAGAACTCACCTTGCGCATTTTTATTGTCCAGGCGGGCCAGCCAGGTCTTGAGGTGTCTGGCAGGCACGGCCATGATGCCGCTGTAGATCTCGTTGATCTGGCGTTGCGCGTCGGACGCGTCTTTGTGCTCGATGATTGCTGCTACTTTTGCCCCATCGCGCACGATGCGCCCATAACCCATGGGGTTGGGCAGCGCCAGGGTCAGCAGGGCCAGTTTGTCGCCCCCACACGCGGCAATCAACTGGCGCAGGGTGTCCGGCTGGGTCAGCGGCACATCACCCGACAGCACCACCACAATGCCATCGTCAGGCAACGCGGGCACGGCCTGCTGCACGGCGTGGCCGGTGCCCAGTTGGGGCTCCTGGCGCACAAATTTCAAGTCAAAAGTGCTTGGAGTCCCCGTGGAATATGATAAGTGTGCTTCAACTTCCATAGCACCATGCCCGGTGATCACCACCACACGGCGTGCCATCAGGCTGGCTGCGGTATCCACCACATGCTGCACCAGCGAGCGCCCGGCAATGCGGTGCAGCACCTTGGGCAACCGGCTTTTCATGCGCGTGCCCTTGCCTGCGGCCATGATGACCACATCGACCGCTGGAGTACCTGCCGGGTTTATATTGGCTGCCATCTCGTGTTCCTTCAAAAATCAGATGTGTCGTATGGAGTAATTGCCTTATGAGAATTATCGGCTGGCTATTGACCGTGGTGGCGCTCACCCTGCTGCAGGCTTGTAGCGCCATCAAATTGGCCTACAACAACGCGCCCGAGTTTGGCTACTGGTGGCTGGATGCCTATGGCGATTTCAACGAAACCCAATCGCCCAAAGTGCGTGCCGAGTTGGCGCGCCTGCTGCTGTGGCACCGCACCGAGGAGCTACCCAAAATTGCCGACCTGCTCCAAAAAGCGCAACGCCTGGCCACGGCAGACACCAGCCCGGCACCGGTTTGCGTGCTGTTTGCCGATGCCCGCCAGCGCTTTAGCGCCATCACCGTGCAAGCCGAAGTCGCTACCGCGTCGCTGGCCATGAGTTTGAGCCCCGAACAGCAAACCCACATCGAGCGAAAATTCGCCAAGAACAACGCCGATTGGCGCAACGACTGGCTCAAATTGACACCGCCCGAGCGCATTGACAAACGCTTCAAATCCAATCAGGAGCGCAGCGAAGAGTTCTACGGCAAACTGGAAGACCGCCAGTTGGCCACCTTGCGCAGCAGTCTGGCAGCCTCCATCTACGACACCGAAGTGATGCACGCCGAGCGTGTGCGCCGCCAGCAAGACTTGTTGCAAACACTGCGGCAGATATCAGGCCGCGCCAATGTCGTTGAAGCCACATCAGCGCTGCGGGCTTACGTGGACCGGTCACTCAACTCCCCCAACCCCGCATACCGGGCCTACATCGAAAAAGTCATCGCAGAAAGCTGCACCCAATTTGCCCAACTGCACAACAGCACCACCCTCGACCAGCGCACGCGGGCGGTGCGGCGGCTGGCAGCTTATGAGCGGGATGCGCGTGAGTTGAATGGGCAGCGGTGAGTCACGCTTTTGCTTATTTGGTGCACACGTCACAAACCCAGCCCCTTAGAGTTACATCTTGAACGGCGCATAAGTTTTTAAAGTGAAAGTGAGCGCCTGAACCTTGCCCCGCACTGGTGGCACCAGCGCGCTGACTGGGGAATTTCATGCTGCACCTGGCTGGCTCGCTCTCAAACCCACTCTGCTTAGGCATGCTACAGGCTGTGCTGGAGCAAGTGGACTACGGTCTTGCGGTGGTGAATGCCGATACGCGAGAACTGCTGTTTGCCAATGCACCGGCCCGCGCAGCCTTGC
>JANOLC010000186.1:0-1756 GCA_031419575.1 Burkholderiales bacterium
CCGCGCACTGACTGGCGTGTACGCGCGCTTGGCAGCCACGCTGAAAGAGCTGACCGGCGGTGATGCCGCGCGCCACGCCGTGGCACCGCAAAACCCCTACTTGAAAGCCGAAGACTTTTACAACGATTTGCGTACGCTGGAAGCCTCACTCGTCAGCCACCACGGTGCTGCGCTGGCGGCCCAGCGCCTGCACCCGTTGATTCGCGCGGTGGACGTATTTGGCTTTCACCTGGCCACGGTAGACCTGCGCCAAAGCTCTGACAAACACGAAGAAGTAGTGGCGGAATTGCTGGCCGTATCGCGCCTGGAGCCTGCCTACTTGCAACTTGACGAAGCCGCCAAACGCACACTGCTGCTCAAACTACTGAACGACGCCCGCCCCCTGCGCGTGATGGGCCACAGCTACTCGGACCACGCCCAGGACGAAATCGCCATCTTCGAGAAAGCCAAACTGATGCTGGCCCGTTATGGCCGCCAGGCGATTCGCCACTACATCATCAGCCACACCGAAGCGGTGAGCGACTTGCTGGAAGTCTTGCTGCTGCAAAAAGAGGTCGGCCTGATGCAAGGCATTCTGGACGAAGGTATGGCCCCCACGCTCGGCACTGGCGTGGGGCGGCCCGGCGCTCAGCCCGCGACCAACGCCCTGATCGTGGTGCCGCTGTTTGAAACCATCGAAGACCTGCGCAACGCCGCGCCCATCATGCGCGAGTTTTATGCGTTGCCCGGCATGGCCAAAATGATCCGGCGCAGCGGGGCCGAGCAGGACATCATGCTGGGCTACTCCGACAGCAACAAGGACGGTGGCATCTTCACCAGCAACTGGGAGCTGTACCGTGCCGAGATCGCGCTGGTAGATTTGTTTGACGAACTGGCCAACTCGCACAACATCACACTCAGAATGTTCCATGGCCGGGGCGGCACCGTAGGCCGAGGTGGTGGCCCCAGCTACCAGGCCATTCTGGCGCAGCCCCCCGGCACGGTGCGCGGGCAGATTCGCCTGACCGAGCAGGGCGAGGTGATTGGCTCCAAATACGCCAACCCCGAGATTGGTCGGCGCAACCTGGAAACCCTGGTCGCTGCTACGCTGGAAGCCACCCTGCTCCAACCCACCAAACCCGCCACCAAAGACTTTCTGACAGCGGCCGACGAGCTCTCCGGCATGAGCATGGCGGCCTACCGCGCACTGGTGTACGAGACCCCCGGTTTCACCGAATATTTCTTTGACTCCACGCCCATCCGCGAAATCGCCCAGCTCAATATTGGCTCGCGCCCGGCGTCCCGCAAGGCCAACCAGAAGATCGAAGACCTGCGCGCAATTCCCTGGGGCTTCAGCTGGGGCCAATGCCGTTTGACGCTACCGGGTTGGTACGGGTTTGGGTCCGCGGTGGATGGGTTTTTGGGCACCTCCAAAGAAGCCAAAGACAACCTGGCCCTGCTGCAAAAAATGTACCGCCAGTGGCCGTTTTTCAAGACCCTGCTCTCCAACATGGACATGGTGATGGCCAAGAGCGACCTGGCGCTGGCCTCACGTTATGCCGAGCTGGTGAACGATGCGCGCCTGCGCAAACGGATTTTCCCCATCATCGAAGCCGAATGGCACCGCACCGCCCACGCGCTGGCGCAAATCACCGGCGACAAACAGCGCCTGGCTAACAACGCTGCCTTGCAGCGCTCCATCAAACACCGCTTCCCCTACATCGACCCACTGCACCATTTGCAAGTTGAGCTGGTGCGCCGTTACCGAGCCGGACAG
>JANOLC010000187.1:0-18298 GCA_031419575.1 Burkholderiales bacterium
GCAGCATGCGACGGGCGCTGATGTGTTCTGCCGGGGTCGGCTGCTCGGAGGCCATCTCCAGGCGCAGCAGCGCTGTGGCGGCATCGCCCGAATCCGCCTGCGGCGGCCGGCCCAAAGACTGTGTCCAGGCGGTGCGGGTGATGGCATTGGCGCGGCTGCCCAGCTCTTGCAGCGTCGGCATTTGCGCCACATCGCGGGTTTCCCATGCGGTCAGCAGCTTGACGATGGACTCACCATGCGCCTGCGCGGCCAATTGCTTGAGAGCCGCTTGCGCGCGCTCCAAGGCATCACGCTGGGCCCGGAAAGCGGTGTCGCCCAAACGGGGACCATCATTGCGGGGGAAATCACCACTATCACGTCCCCCAAAGTGAGGGCCATCACGGCCACCGTCTCTGCCGCCGTCCCGTCCACCGCCTGTAGGGCCGCGGGAGTCAGAACGAGGGCCGTCTTTGCTGTCACCAAATTTGCCGCCGCGCGAGGGGGCGGCAGGCACTTCTTTGCGCATGCCGGGACGATCATCGCCGCGCATGGCCACCACAGGCTTGCGGGGGGCTTTGGGCGCGGGGGCTGGTTCGGCAGTCGATTCAGTCGATGCTACAGTTTCAATAGCAAATTGTTCAATAGAGACGGGGACTTGAAGGTCATTTGAGTCTGAATTTGGCGTAGAACCTGCTACTACGGCCTCATTGTGAGGACTCTCGGCATTAGCGGCAACGGCCTGCCCACTGGCGGCTTCAGCCGTCACGGCTGCTTTCACGTCGGCCTGAGCCAGCGCCTGACCACGCAGGGCGGCATCCAGCGCGTTCATGGCGGCACGAATGGCCTGCGCATCGCCGGACTTGTTGGCTGCATCCAGCACCTTGGCGGCGTCCAGCACGATGCGGTCGCGTGCGCCCAGGGCTTCGTCAGCCTTTTCGCGCTCCACGGTTTTGCGGTTGAAGGCATCGTCAATCGGCTTGCGGAAGGTGTCCCACAGCTTTTGCTCGAAACGGCGGTCCAACGGTACCGCGTGGGCTTCGGCTTGCCAGCGTTGTTGCAGAGCCTTGACGGCATCCACCCGCAGCATGGGTGCGGCGCCCAGCACTTTGGCTTCTTCAATCATGGCATGGCGTAATTCCACACTGAGCTTTTGCAGGGCTTCCAGCGGGGCAGCAGCCGCACCAATAGCGGCCAACCACAGAGGTTGCAGCTCGGCGGCGGCTTTGTCGCTCATGTGGCCGGCCTCACGCCAGCGGTCGCCAAACTGATGCAGGATGCGGTTAAAGCCCTTCCAGTCATCGTCCAGTGCGGTGGTGTTCTCGGCAGCCCAGGCTTTGACTTCTTCCAGCAAGGCCAGGCGCTGCACTTTGGTGGCAACGGACTCAGCCTTAACCTTTTCCAGCCAGGCTTCTACGACTTTATGGGCGTTGTTGCAGGCTTCGTCAAAGCGCTTCCAGAGGCCGTGGTTGGGCACGCCACCCTGGTCGGTCTGCTTCCACTGCTCACGCAGGGTGCGCAACATGTCGGCCATCTTGCGGCCACCCAGCTCATGACCGGGATCGCGCTTGAGCAGGCCTTCGGCCTTGGCGACCATTTCTTCGCGCAACTGGTCAGCACGCCAGCGCTGCCAGCCCTCCAACTCACCGGCTGCGGCCAGTGCGGCGTGGGCCTGGTTTTCCAGCTTGTCATCGATGACTTTGCCAAACTCTTTCAGAGCATTGCGCAAGGCGTTGGCCGCACCGGCACTAGCCTTGCCATGGCCTTCGGCAATTTCCAACTCCAGCTTGGCTAACACTTCGGCCACCGTGGTGTTGGCGTGGGCTTTAACTTCGGGGTCGATCTTGGCGCGCTCGGGCTTGGGCGGCTTGGTTTGCGCTTCGAGCGGAATGCCGCGTGCAGCGCGCAACTCGTTAGCCCACAGCGGCACGGGGGGCAATGGGGCAGCGGCATCATCATTGGCGGCGACGGCTTGGGCCAGCGCGCCCTGAAAGGCATCCCACACCACCAACAACTGACCTTTAGAGGCGTCCAGCAACGGTGGGAACTTTACATCCACGCTGGACCAATTGGAGTCGGTCAACAGGGCGTCAGCCTGCTCTTGCCAATGGGTAACATCAGCACGCAGCGCGTCCCACACCGATTGGGCATCGCGCCAGGGCTTCATGGACAACACTTCAATGCGCTGAGCCAGCAGCACGGCGGCCTCGCGCTGCACCTGCACGCGGTGTTGCAGGTCTTCAATGACTTTGACGCGGTCTGCCAGCTGCGTCTTGAGCGTGGCTAGCGGCTCTTTGGACAGGGGGGCACCGGCTTTGGCGGCATCGCGCTGCCAAGCCAGGGCATCGGCGATGTTGAGCTTGGGCACAGCCAGCAGGGTTTGGGCGCGGGCGGCCCACTCAGAAGCGATGGCTTCCTGGCCCTTGGCGCGCTTGATCTCGTCAAGCTTTTCGCGCAGCAACTTAGCCGCACCCTTGTCCCGACCGCTGAGTTCTTTGAAGACTTCTTGCAATTGCTCGTGGTTGGGAGAGCGGGTCAACCAGTCGCGCACGCGGGCGGCGCGCTCCCCGGAGGTGGGTGCCGTGAAGGCCCCGCCTGTGAGCTCGTCAAGTTGGCGAATATCGTTGTGTTTGGGGGAGGAAGTCGTCACGGTGAGCTCGAGGTAGGTTGCGGTAATGAATGTCCAACCCTGCATTTTCGCCGCTAATTGAGATGGAAACCTCGGATCCCCTAATTCAGGTCGGCACGGGGCATCCATTTATTGGCGGCACCCTCTGGGGCAGCATCCGCAGCGGGGGCCGCCATGGGGTAAAACCCCAAAAGAAAGCCCGGATGTTTTGGTAATTAACCAACCCATCCAGGCTCGACGGCTGACACAAGGCCCATGCCGTCACGGTTTGCACCAGGGAGGGTGATGTCCCACGGTGCTGGAAACAAAAGATTGCTCCCAATGATCGCCGGGGCCGCTTTATCCATATCACCTTGCGGTAGGGACTGGCTACTGCCGACTAGATGTCTGTTGTTCAACAGACAGAATAAGTTTAGGCACGTCATCAACGCATTACAAGGGATTTTTAAGGGGTAATTGATCTCAAAATCAACAAAATTAGAATAAAAAACCTATTTCATATTGTTGACTAGATATAACAAACCCTCCTAGAATCCGCTCATTCCAGCCAAGTGCTAGGGATAACCCGAATCCGCTGCCGACCCCGGCATATTCAAATCGCTGCTCTAACCCACACAAATGAGCCCGATATTGACAGCGTACCAACCCAAGCGAGGCCACTTTACCTTGCTGGCACCGCGTCGTTGACCCGGTGACCAGCTCGAGCCAAGCAGCCCCGCGCAAGAAGGAAGAGCTATGACAGCGTCAGGAAAAATCGTTCAAGGCATGCGAGTGATCGCAACGAGTGTTACCAAAGCCTTTATTGAAATCACCCACAACAGCTTTGCGCTGGTTGGCTTGGTCGTGATGTTTGCAGTGATCACTCTGACCGTACGTCCCGAGCTGCGTCAGGTGGGTGAAACCCAGTTGTTTGGTTGGTTGCAAAACCGCCAGTCTGTGGTCAGTGGCATGGAGGGAGAAGCCGAACCCGAAGCGATTGACCGGGCCACGGCTACCAGCCCCCATAATTTGCCGAAAAGCCAGGCCGCTGTGGCCTTTTGGCTTAGCAAAAAATACCGTGTCGCCCCAGAACCCGTGAGCGCGCTGGTGTCGGAAGCCTATGAGATTGGCGGCCGTACGCAGCTGGAACCCACCTTGATTCTGGCGGTGATGGCGGTCGAGTCGGGCTTCAATCCATTCGCGCAAAGCCCTGTCGGCGCACAAGGGCTGATGCAAGTCATGACTAAAATTCACAGCGACAAGTACGAAAATTTTGGTGGAAAACTGGCTGCCTTTGACCCAGTCACCAATTTGCGGGTTGGTGTGAAAGTGTTGCAAGAGTGCATTGCCAGAGCCGGCTCGCTCGAAGCAGGCCTTCGCTCTTATGTGGGCGCTGGCAACAGTGAGGACGACGGTGGCTATACCGCCAAGGTGATGGCAGAGCACAGCCGTCTCAAACTGGTGTCCACTGGCCGCTCGGTTCCAGCCTCTGGTGCACAAGTGACGCCCGCCGTAGCGCAGCCCAAGGCTGAATTGACATCAGAGAAAGTTGCGGCGCTGTTCAATTCTTGAGCCGCAGCGACCAGTTCGGCATCCTTCGCGGCGACCTCAGGCCAAGCCCTCAAAAATGGGCTCTACTTGGCGGTCAGTTAAACTCGACCGGTGCGCAACTGGCGATAGGCACTCAGGCTAAAGACCCTGCCGTGCCGACGTGGGACACCACTAGGAAGCGCACCACAACTTCTGTTTGAAGCTGTGTTTAGCCGTTCGCCTGGGCAGCCCTGGAATCAAATGATTTGATTCACAGGATCGTTCATCTTTTAGGACTGCCGTGTACAACCGAAATTTTCTGATCGAGCAAACCGACCCCGAGCTTTTTGCCGCCATCCAGGCTGAAAACGCACGCCAGGAACATCACATTGAGCTGATTGCCAGCGAAAACTACGCCTCGCCCGCCGTGATGGCCGCGCAGGGCTCGCAGCTCACCAACAAATACGCGGAAGGCTACCCCGGCAAACGCTACTACGGTGGCTGCGAAAACGTGGATGTGGCCGAACAACTGGCTATTGACCGCGTCAAGCAAATTTTTGGTGCAGATTGCGCTAACGTGCAACCCCATTGCGGCGCGTCGGCTAACGAGGCGGTATTTTTGGCGTTTTTGAAGCCCGGCGACACCATCATGGGCATGAACTTAGCCGAGGGTGGTCACCTGACACACGGCATGGCGCTCAATATCAGTGGCAAGTGGTTTAACGTGGTCTCCTACGGGCTCAACGCCAAAGAGGAGATTGATTACGACGCCATGGAGGCCAAGGCGCACGCTTCAAAACCCAAGCTAATCATTGCCGGCGCCAGCGCTTATTCGCTCGCCATTGACTTTGAGCGCTTCGCCAAAGTCGCCAAAGACGTGGGTGCCATTTTCATGGTGGATATGGCCCATTACGCGGGTTTGATTGCTGCGGGCATCTACCCCAACCCCGTGCCTTATGCCGACGTGGTCACCTCGACCACCCACAAGAGCCTGCGCGGCCCGCGTGGTGGCATCATCTTGATGAAGGCTCAGCACGAGAAGGCCATTAACAGCGCCATATTCCCAGGTCTGCAAGGTGGCCCGCTGATGCACGTCATCGCCGCCAAAGCGGTGGCATTTAAGGAAGCGCTGGCACCGGAATTCAAAATCTATCAGCAACAAGTGCTTAAAAACGCTCAAATCGTCGCGGAAACGTTGATCAACCGAGGTCTTCGCATCGTGAGCGGTCGTACCGAGAGTCATGTCATGCTGGTTGACCTGCGCGAGAGTGCGACGTGGAAGCACGGCATCACCGGCAAAGAAGCGGAAGCTGTTTTGGGTGCTGCCCACATGACAATCAACAAAAACTCCATCCCCAACGACCCCGAAAAGCCCATGGTCACCAGCGGCGTTCGAATCGGCACGCCTGCCATGACCACGCGTGGCTTCAAAGATGAAGAGGCCCGTATCACCGCCAACCTGATTGCCGATGTGCTGGACAACCCCAGAGACCAGGCCAATATCGATACCGTGCGCACCAAGGTCAACGCGTTGACGGCACGGTTTCCGGTTTATCGCTAAAGCCTAGCGTAGGCCAAGGGCATTAACAAGTTTGAGTCCCAAAGCTTATGAAGTGCCCGTTCTGCAGCCATTCAGAAACTCAAGTCGTCGAAACCCGGATTTCTGAAGACGGCGACTTCATCCGCCGCAGACGCCGCTGCAGCGCCTGCGACAAGCGCTTCACCACTTATGAGCGGCCTGATGTCAACTTCCCGGCCATCGTCAAAAAAGATGGCCGCCGGATTGAGTTTGAACGGGTGAAATTGCTGGCTTCAATGAAGCTAGCCCTGCGCAAACGCCCCGTCAGCACAGAGCAAGTAGACGGCGCGATTGAGCGCATAGAAGAAAAACTACTAAACTTGGGTGCCCGCGAAGTGCCTTCAGCCCGGATTGGAGAACTGGTTATGCGAGAGCTGAAGAAGCTAGATAAGGTCGCGTACGTACGATTTGCCAGCGTTTATCGCAGCTTTGAGGACATTGACGAGTTTAAGACGCTGGTGGACGAGGTGCGACGGTAGCTCATCATTGTGCAAAATCTGTCAATCAGCTGCACATGATTCCCGGTTTGGATCACAAACCCTGGCACGACCCGTTTTGTTAGTGATAAGCCATTTTTCACGCGCAGTATCAGTTGCCTGAAAAACCAAGGTGCCATTCATCGAGCCGCTGTAAAAGCTACCTGCGCAAGAGGTATAGGGAAATCCGGCAGGCGAGTAGGCGTAGTGGGGATTGGTACCCGAAAACGACAGTGTCGTTGAAGATGACTTAACAGTTACCTGCGCACTTAAAGCAGCGCCCCCCCCCAACTGAGAACCGGTTACAGCACAGGTGTTGTCAACCACAGAAACATACCAGCCTCCGGTCCATGAAGTGCCATTGGTTGGAAATACAGCCACAATTTTCCCCTGGCGAATCGCTTCCGAGCGGGCTTGCAATAGCGAGACAAGCAGGTCACTACTGGCCGCGCTGAGTTGCTGATTGATCAAAAAGCTCTTATACGAAGGAAGCGCCAAACCTGCTAAAACACCAATAATTGACAACGTGATCAGCAACTCGATAAGCGTAAAACCGAAAGAGGGCCAAACCCTCCTGTGACCTATTCGACAACAGCTCACTTGGACCAGCATTTTGAAGTATTCGTACCAGTGCAAGACTGAGTCCCATCGCTTTGCAAAGTAATGTTCCCGACTTCAGGATCAGCGTTGAGAGGGGTGCCTGTGACAATGATGCAGGCGCTAACAGCTGATCCTGAACATGCCGCGGCGCTTAAATTGCAGGCACTTGATGCGGCCGAATCACCGGAAAACTGTTTCATGGGAATACCAGTCGCCACACTCGTAAATGCCAAGTAGGTATTTTGTTGGGTGTAGTACCTTTCCTGCTGCTGCATCACCTGCAATATGGCAGCACGGCATTCCGCCCGCTTACCCCGCAACACATAACTTGAATAATTAGGGATCGCAACCGCAGCAAGCACGCCGATGATTGCCACAACAATCATCAACTCAATGAGCGTAAAGCCTTTATTTTTCATATTCTTCTATAGACCCTAAGGTTCCAATCTGATTTCGTGGACAGACGCTCCTAGCTACTGAAAATTCGTAATTTCCCGCCAACTAATACGACCGGCAATAGACGTTACCGTACTTTCCTGCGTACTAAGGCCACCTCCAACACCCGGGCTGATAGAGTTAATTTTGCGGGTAACTACATATCTACCAGATGAGTTTCGCGCTGACCATGCAGTATCACCGACTTCCAGCAGAGACGCACTCCCCAAATAACCTTGCGTATTGCCAGATCCGGTGGTCACAAACGTAATCCCGGTGGACGGATTGAACCGGTATTGATTGGACGCTCCATTGGTCACACATGGATCGCCTCCTGGAATGGTGGAGTTAACTGCCATTAACCCACTGTCAACGGAAGGGTCAACAGCAACGCGCTCCATAGTGGAGGTGAAGTCGGCAAACCACCCTCTGTATTGGCCAGATCCAACTACTTTGGATAAACCATAACTAAATGGATTGCCCGTTATGGAAACAGTGGCCGTACCAGAGGTTACCGTCAACGTTCTGGAAATCAATCCATTGATTGACAGCGGGGAGCCAGTTCCTGTTGGTATTCTTTGAAAGGTATTTCCATCATCGGAATCCCAAATGCCATACAGAGTCTGCTGCGCCGCCGACGCGTTCAGACCATCTGAAGGCTCAGTGAATTTACCGGTTCCAAAATTAACTTGATACCCGCCCACCACATTAAAGGTTACTGACGGAATTACTGTTATCGGCTGGGTCGCTGTTCCAGCGGAGTTTTTGGCAATGAACAAGACTTTGGCTTTGCTTGAGCCGGTCCACGTATTTTTGTCCCCCCGCAAATCAAATCGCCAAAGATTACCTTGCAAGTCACCCGCGTATGCAAACAAGGCATTCCCATTGATACCAGTTGCAACCCCCGGCATGCCAAGTCCAGTTGCCCCGTCATACGCGGCAGCGTAGGCTGAATTGTCCGCCTGAATTTTGAAGTAATTTGTCCCCAAAACCCATGCATCTCCTGGTGCCTTTTCCAGAGAAATTAGAAACAAAAACTGCTTGTCGTTGGCACCACCACCTGTACTGGTTGAATAATTGTTATAGCCACTTGTCACCATGGCAAACCATCTGTAGTCAGGCGTGGCGTTACCATTGCCGGCGACTGCCAGCTTAACTATTTTTGGCTCAGCGAGTAAGTTTCCGATGTCTGCATCATCCGCGTTAGTAAACTCCCAAAGTACGTTATTCGGATTAAAGGTTGTGGGACTGGTGACATCCAAAGCAAACAAACCCTTGGCCCCTCCCCCCATGCTGGACACAAGAACTGACCCCCAATCAATTGATGGCGATGCCGTTCCGTATTTGTAAATGCGCGCTTCGCTCACTGAAAGCGAACCATCAACATAGGCTTCTTTCACATAACCCGGATCTGTCAATTTGTTGAGTTTCAGCGAGATGGCTCTGGGGACATAGGCAAATATTTCCTTGCCGTTGTCGACATCAGTCTTTGATTCTGCAGCACGGAAGGCGTGCAACATACCGTCATTACTACCCACATATACGGTGGGTGTTCTGCTGGCGTTTAAAGAATAAAAAGTTTGATAACTGCTGTCCAAAATATCACTACTGGGTTTTCCCTTCAGGACAGGTGCCGAGTTTATGCTGTCTCCCATGATCAAACTACGCGCACGATAGTTGAGCGTAGTATCGGTTTCCGCTGTCCTGACCCCGCGAATGTAGTCGAGTCTGCTTTGTCCATCGGTCGCAGTCTCAAGAATTGCGGTCGATGGATCAGTTTTCAAAGACGCCTGTACCAACGTGTCAATACTCGCCCAAGTGAATGTAATACCGCTTCTGCTTGTAGCGCTGTAACTCACGATATTGCGATTCGCGGGCAATGGAAACGGATTCAGCGTTGTAGTGCCGCTTTGTACACCGGTTAACAGGTTTGCCGCATCCCATACCGGCGTGGCATTTGACTCCAGTTTGAGCGTAGTAGTGTTGAAGGTAACCTCCGTGCGAATCACGGTACCAGACCAGTCCGTCGAGTTGATTTGCGACTGATAAAACGCACCCGACTGTTGGGCCCTGCTCAAACGACTGACACTCAGGGAGCCACCCGCAAGATTACCTGAGGGTTTACTGGCTTGGGCAAAAATTTGCCTGATGGCCAATAACAACCGCTCAGGCTGGCTGGCCAAAAAATACCCAGACGGAGACGTAGAGCCGTCGGCCGCGAGCCACTCACCATCACTGGTGGTCAGTGTGCCACTCACGTAGGTTTTGAAAGGATTTCCTTCGCCAGTGCTTGGGCTTTGGTCAGCGCCGATATCGGCAAATCCGCCGTATTTGCCAGCCAAATACATTGCACGGTTTCTCACCAGGGAGCCATTTCCTCCCTCATCAACGTCAATCACATAGGTACGCACCCGGGCCAAGGGTTTATCTGGCCGGATTGATTGGGAATTTGCCCAATAGGCGACGCCAGCATACAGGTAACTGGCAGAGTCTGAAAAGGTCGTCGACCACAAAGCGTTATAAGGGGCTCCCGAATTCACGCCAGTCGTCGAGGATGACCCATTTCCGTTAGCCGTTCGGGTAACACCTTGTGCATCTACATAAGTAGTTGAACCATTGGTTTCAAAACTGGAAACGACTCTGGTCCAGGTGTCCGCATTAAGGCTCACGGTTGTCGAGCCAACAGTTACCGAATCCGCTGCACGCGTCTGGCCGGATAGAGTGCTACCTGGCAGATTCGCGTCTTTAGACGTATTGTTATCACCGATCACCATGGTGTAATTCCGTTGACACGAGGTCTGCATGGGGTCAGACCAAGTGGTGTAGGCAGGATAACCTGCCAACAACGCAGTGGTCGTTCCAGAAACCGCAGAAGACGTCGGTTGCTGCCCTTGAAAATACCGAATTGTCTCGTAATACAGCTCGCCTACCGGGTCACGGCGTTTATAAACGTCGATTCCAACACCATCATCTCTGGTCAATCGGCCAAATTTATTGATGTAGTTAATCACGCCGGTAGTCGTGAAACCCGCTTCAGTGGCAGTATTAAGCGGCTTGACCAGAAACACCCCAGTTGATGCATCCCACTCTGGCGTGGGATTCGTCGAGACAACACCCACACTCGATTTTTGGTTGAGCCCCACAAATTTCATTGGGGCACGCAGCACTCCGCCATACCGGGACCCCTCACTAGCAGTTCCCCAGCTGGCAGAATCAATCAAATAGCCAAAGGCCGCAACGCGCACCTTGTCTGCATTTTTCTGAATTTCACCAACCGGTTTGTAGAAACCATCTGACTGTTGCTTGCAAAGGTCCGTTCGTGCCAGACCCTCCGTAGAGTCACATACCAAAACCCTTGCCTTGAAAACACCGGTCACAGTTGTACTTGGGGCGCTACTACTAGCTATGGCCAAATTAGCATTGTTGCCCGGTGCTGCACAAGACCCGGTATTGGTATCACCAAAGAATATCTTGTCGTCACAGGCTTTCACCACCACATTTTTACTGCTACCGAAAGGAGTGAGCGCGGCAGTCAACGTACCAGCATTCAGTGTGACAGCATCCCAGTTACTGTTGTAATTGGTGCCACCGGCATAAAAGTTGGTATTTCGGCTTCCCCCCGACGCGGATGCATCTGACGGAAGAATAGCGCGCTGCAAAATGGTGCGTGGTGTTGTCACACTAGCAGAACTCTCATCCACAAACCGATCACCTCCTGTCAAGGCCAGACGCAAGACGTCGACCGAGGACGTGTTGAGAAAATTCATCAGGTTTCCACTCCATCCGGTGCCTGTGCCCGTCAAATTGCAGTAGTAGCTGGCATTGGTCGAACCAGCAGGCTCAAAATATCCGTCGGCTGAAGTGCCTTTGTAGCGATAGCACGTGTTGGAGTTGTAGTAGCCAACATATTTTTTCGTGGTGATGTAACTTGAGGTACCACGAGACTTGTAGGCAGCTCCCACCGTGGGAAATTCAACAGACAACGCCAGGGCAAGGTTTGAAACATCCCCTGAATTGATGATGGGACCAGTTCTCAAGTCCAGCGTCGTTCTGGTTGATTGCGCCACCGAGCCACCAATCACCATGACGCTCAAAATCACAACCAACAAACTTAATAGTTTTCTCATATCAACACCCCGAATTTGGTTTGTTGGCTGGTTTGTAAACCAGCGCCTGAAGCATCACCTGGGTCTCTGTGCGGGTACCAAACCCCATGGCGGTGACCAGAAAAGCATACTCCGCCTTGGTCGAGCCGACATTGTCATTGGCAGCCCCTGTGCCAGCATAGCGCACGGCTTCAATGGTGTACCGCGGAAGCTTAGCGGTCAGCCCGCTGCTGCCGCTTGGCAAAGCCCGATCAGTGTATTGACCAAATTGAACAGTTTTATTCGTGTTGCCTGTTCCCGTCTCACTGGAGTAAAGCGCCTTGACAGTTTTCCAGGCGTCGCCCGGTGACGCCGTGTTCAAACACATCCCGACCTTGCTGGCCGTGCCACAGCCTTCCTGAAATTCGACTGGCTTGGTAGAGTCAAAGACACATACCCGGTGCCCAACCTTGGTGTTGGGGCCCATCATGTCAAGTTCAGCATCTAGCAAAGCGGACTCGGCCGCCTGAAACGCGATTTGCCGATCGCGATCGTTCCGGGCAGAGCGCTCGCTAAATAGTGACATCCTTGCACCAATGACACCCATCACCAAAATGACGGTCAACATCATCAGCACAACGATCAGGCTGGAGCCCAACTGATCAACGCACGGATAACGCTCAGCTCGAAATTGGCGAGGACAATTGATTGCATTCACAGAGGGTTCCTCACGTTTACAGTGAACGTCACAACCTTTCGTAGACGGCCATCGGTTGAGCTATATTCGCCCTCCACCGGGGTGGTGGTCACCCCGACAAACCGATCGGTCGCCCCGGAAGTGAAATTTACCCCCAACGGTGACAAAGTCAATGCAGAGGGAACCGCATCGGTAACCCGTGTTGGTGATCGCAAAACCATTCCAATACGAACTGACTTGACTTTCGCCCAATCGACCAACGCTGTAGTGTCTCCTCCCGGATTGACCTCGGCAGCATTAAGCCACCTGTCAATGTAGGAATCACCGTCTGTATCGACGCCGTACATCACCTGAAAAGTTTCTACCCCCCGTACAATTTTTTCGGCAGAAAACAAACTGGTAGTGGTGTTGTAGTACTTGCACCTCAGCTCCGGCTCCGAAGTCGCAGAATCACGACGTATTTCAAAAATACTGTACGCGCGAGCATTTAGCGACGACGACTCTGCTTGAGGCTCACCCCGGCAATCAATCATGCTGCCATCGCCTGGCGCGACGCCACTACCCTGGTACCGGATGACAAGGGTATCGCTGTTGTTGACACGATTTGTCGACGAGTTGTGCGTTCCATTATTTAAACTGGTCCCCGCAGCAGAGTTGTTATATCCCCGAATATCGGGTTCTCCATCGGAAGGCGCAGCAACTTCGCGCCGCACGGAAGCCCCTGAAGAACCCCATGCGTAATTCTGATAACCGGTCTGCTCAATGCTTTTGGTAAGAATTTCGGTCGCATACCTCGCGTTGTCTTGCAACAAAGATACGGCTTCTTGCGTTTCACGCGTTTTGCTGGAATTGAGAAAAAAGGAGGCGGCCGCAATAACGATGAGCAATGAGATGGCAAGAGCCACCATAAGCTCCACTAAGGTAAGCCCCTTTTGACGGACTGAATTGGCCTTGACAAGCACCGCACTCATTCCGCATACCCCGTCAGACCACCCAAAACCAATTGCGGCACAGCAGGCGTAATGCTAATGGTTGATGTCCTGCCCCGCTCCTCCTTGTCGCGGCGGTCGATCCACCCGATCTTGATGGTAACTGCCGTCCCGTTATTGGCACCGCAGTCCCACTTGTAATTGCCATCCGCGTTGCGGGGAGCGGGGTCTCGACAGACAACAGCTTTACCAGCGGGCAATTGTGCCGCAACCCGGTCAGCCCAATCGGCCACATGCAACACACTAATGTTTGCAGCTGTACATACGGTTGTTTTGCAGTTCACCGTTGGCGATGCCGTGAAGGTTGAGGTGCTGGACGAGTCAAATAAATATGGGTTATTGGGTGCCGATGTGGCGGTATTGTTGGACACACTCGTGTTGGACCTCATCATCTCCGTGTAGTCCTTGGCCAGGGTGGCAGCCATCGAAAAGCTGCTGGCAGACTGGGCACTTTTCATGGACGCCAGTTGAAGGCCACCCATCGACATCACCCCGAATGCCAGAATAAGCATGGAGATCAGCACCTCGAGAAGCGAAAATCCTCTTGACCGAACCTTGCTGCTGATTTTTGACATAACCTGAATGTAATGGAGAGCAACCGCTCAACTTTGCCCAGTCGATTGAGCGGTTGTTTCTGCCTGATAGACGGATGTTATTGAAGTCTCCAACCGTATCCAATCAGTATTTACCAGCTTCTGAGAGACTCAAAAATTGAACAATTTCATGAAAATCTGCCTTGAGCAAGCATCAATGGCACGCACCCAATGCACTCCAAACCCGGCTGTCGGCGCAGTATTGGTCGATGCAGATGGGCATATTTTGGGTATGGGGCATACCCAGCGGCCTGGTGGTGATCACGCAGAAATAATGGCTTTGCGCGACGCAACAGCCAAGGGCCACGAGACCAAAGGAGCGACCATTTATGTATCGCTTGAGCCGTGTTCCCATCACGGACGTACCGGGCCATGCACTGACGCTCTGATCCAGGCAGGCATTGGAAAAGTGGTTGCGTCCGTGATGGACCCCAATCCACTTGTTGCAGGCCAGGGGTTTGAGAAACTGCGAGCTGCAGGTATTGAGGTTGAGGTGGGTAACGGCGCAGTGGAGTCCCAGGAGCTCAACATTGGCTTCTTCCACCGTATGGTCCACAAAAAGCCATGGGTGCGCCTAAAAATAGCTGCGTCCCTGGATGGCAATACAGCTCTTGAGAACGGCAAAAGTCAGTGGATTACCTCAGAGGCTGCTCGTGAAGATGGACACAAGTGGCGATCCCGGTCATGTGCCATTTTGACGGGCATAGGCACAATTTTGGATGACGACCCCAGATTGAATGTTCGGTTAAAAGAGGGGGGCGGCAACCCGAGACAGCCCAGCCTTATCGTGGTGGACAGCATGTTGCAGACCCCGATTGAGGCAAAAGTTTTCGACACGGATCGAAGCGTACTGATCTACACCACGACGGAGGATGTAGACAAAGCAGCGGCGTTGAAGAGCGCAGGGGCTACCGTGATCCGCTTGGCAGCAAATAGTGCGAGTAATTTCAATAAAGTTGACTTAGCGCTGATGATGGTGGACTTGGGCCAGAGAGAAATCAATGAGCTACACGTCGAAGCGGGTCACAAGCTCAACGGATCACTTTTGAAAGCCGAACTGGTTGACGAAATGATCGTCTACATGGCTCCGATGATGATGGGTGCAGGATTGCCAATGGCGCACATCGGGTCTTTTTCAGAACTGACGCAAATTAAAAGATTCGATTTTGTTTCTGCAAACTTAATTGGTCCAGACCTCCGAGTCATCGCAAGACTCCAAAACCGCGATTGGTTTGGCCAAACAGACCTATCGAGCGCATCACTGTGAGTAGAAAACACGTCAAAGAACATAATTTAAAGGCCTCCCCAGATATCCAGGCGGTTATCCGACAATCTGGCGCTGATTGGACCGTTCTTATTCTTGCCTTAATGATGTTCATGGCACCCGCCTTGGGCGTGCCCAGCGAGGAAATGCTTCAGGATACGCTTAAGTCAATCATTATTTCTTGGAGCGCACTACTTGCCCTTTTCGTCTTTTTTTGGATTGGACGAGAACAAGAAAACACGATTTCATGGCATCCGGTCAACTGGCTCCCGGTAGGTCTTGCACTCTATGCACTTGGAAGCATGACTTGGTCGCACAGCTACCTTGGGGGGGTGGAGGCCGGGCGCTGGTTTATTTTCAGCTTACTCGTATGGCTGGGAGGCAATTCATTCAACCCAACAACAATGCCCCGGTTAGCCTGGGGTATTCATCTTGGGGTTACCGTCGCCTCAATTTGGACGGCCTTGCAGTTCTGGTTTGATTTCAAATATTTTCCCCAAGGGGCAGACCCAGCTTCCACATTTGTCAATCGCAACTTTTTTGCCGAATATGCAGTTTGCGCTTTGCCGCTGTCTTTCTATTTGTTGACCAGCGAATCGCGCACGAGGTGGATCGCTGCATTGACGATTTCAATTGCGTTCAACATTGCTGCGATCATGATGACCGGAACGCGCTCCGCTTTAGTGGGCACGCTGCTGTTGATGGGCATTCTGCTCGTCATCCTGTTGCGGTTTGGGAATTGTATGGAGGCTTCGAAGTGGAGTTTGAATACTCGCTTCCTGGTCCCGGTCTCAATGCTATTTATAGCGATTGGATTTGGGCTCTTTCCCACTCAAAATGAACAGTTAATTGCAAGTTTTGGCGGTGGTAACGCCATTGACAGGGCAATTAGCCGGACGATCTCTCTAACAAAACCAACGGAATACACCGAAGGGTCATTTTCAATCCGCTCGGTGATGTGGTTGGCGACAGGGCGGATGATTGAGGCTAACCCTGTCATGGGTGTTGGAGCTGGTGCATGGGAAGTCCAAGCCCCTCTGTATCAAACGTCTGGCTCTCAACTTGAAACCGACTTTTACGCTCACAACGAGGTTCTTCAACTGCTCGCTGAGTATGGGCTGGTGGGATGGGTGTTCCTCATCGGCCTTGTTTCGTACCTGTCGCTGACGGCGCTAAGAACATGGAATAGCAAATCACCCCATTCACGCCGAGAGGCACCCTTAAGAGCACTTTCTTTATCTAGCCTATTTGTCCTGTTTGTTGTGAGCTCTGCTGGATTTCCGTGGCGGCTTGCTGCGACTGGCGCCTTGTTCGCCATTTGTCTCGGCATCCTCGCAGCGTCTGACCTGCGCCTATATGCCGGAAAGCAAGGACTTCGCTCGTTTGTGATCAGCCTCGCTCCCAGAATTTCTGGGTTCGGCGTCGCGATTTCATCCTGTCTTCTGTGCCTCGCGGTGTATGTTTCCTACCAGTCCATGGACGCTGAACGCAAACTGGTGAGAGGCATTAAATTGGCTTTGACCGTTTCAAAATCTGGCCAACCCAATAATCCTTACTGGGATGTCGCAAAAGCCGATCTAATTCAGTTGATGAAAGAAGGTATTGCGATCAATCCGCATTACAGGAAGTTAACCCCTATGGCCGCCGATGAGTTGGCAAGTTGGGGGGATTGGGAAAATGCGGTCTGGATTTGGGAGTCCGTTTTGACCTCCCGTCCCAATGTTGTTGCAATTGCAGCGAACATTTCGCGTGGATACCTGCAAATGGGCAACTATGACAAGTCTCTAGCGTTTTATGAACGAGCGGCAAAGCTACAGCCCACAGCACCTGCCGTTCGTTCACTTCACGTGTTGCTACTAGCCCAAACTCAAAAATACGCGGAAGCTGCAGTTGCTGCCAAAGTGGCTTTTGACGCGGGTGTCACTGACTACGATCTGGTATTTGCCGCATACAAAATTGGTGTAAATAGCCACGATTGGCCACTGGCAAAGCAGGCCCTTGAAATCAGGATAAAGAAGTGGCCTAACGAAGCGCATGACGGTTGGCTGAAGCTGGGTGACATTTACAACCACGCTGAACATAAAAATGTGGTCAAGGCTTTGAAAAGCTATCGAGAAGCTGTCAAATCGGTACCAGACTCACAAAGGGAGGCGCTAATTGCCAAAATTCCGGCCGAATATCGTGTGAAAGTTAGTGATACTGGAGGCTGGTTGCCTCAAAACTGATGTTGCAGCACCCCGGGCCGGCACTTCCTTTTGGGTGCCCTACCTTCAAGAAGCAGGACTGCCTGCTAAAACCTTGTATTCCCTGCGAAAATACTCTTATGTTTACCGGAATCATCACCGGCGTCGGGGGCATCGTCGCCCTTCACGCCTTGGGCAGCTCTTCAGCACATGGCAAACGCCTGACCATCGAATGCCCAGATGGCTATCTTGACGATGTGGCCTTGGGCGACAGCATTGCGCTGAACGGTGCGTGTATGACGGCGACCAGCGTTGCCCCGGTGCTGCGCCAATTCACCATCGACATTTCTGCCGAGTCGCTCGATAAAACAGCCGGTTTGTCGAGCCTGGGCAAAGTCAACCTTGAAAAGGCATTGCGTGCCAATGACCGATTGGGTGGGCATATTGTGTCGGGCCACGTCGATGGCGTGGGCGTGGTGAGTCATTTTTCGCAGGTGGGGGAAAGCTGGGAATTGCGCGTCCGTACCCCCACCGACCTGGCCAAATACTTGGCTTACAAAGGCTCCATTACTGTCAATGGCGTGAGCCTGACGGTCAACCGGGTAAACGACTTGGCGGAGGGATGCGAAGTCAGCATCAACCTCATACCCCACACGGTTGAAAACACGGCCCTTGGCACGCTGACACAAGGCAGCCGCGTGAACCTTGAAATTGACACCATCGCGCGGTACGTTGAGCGTATGCTTTCGACGACTCAAGGCGACTCACAACCGTTATAAATCAACAAGTTACGCGAATTCATCTGACTCACGACGGCGCTTAACGGCTATAGAAATACCGTTGAATCAACGGTAAAATAGACGGTATTTTCAGACACTCAAGAAAAATACCGTTATGGCCCTCACAGACTTAAAAATCCAGTCCATCAAAGGCACTGGTAAGCCGCAAAAAATTGCCGATGCTGAAGGCATGTACCTTTTCGTATCCCCGTCAGGCTCCAAAGCATGGCGCTTCGACTACGGCTATGGTGGCAAGCGGTTTACGTACACGATAGGCAAGTACCCGCAAGTTGGTCTAGCCGCCGCCCGTGCCAAACGAGCGGAACTCAAAGCGAAGCTTCTCAGTGGGCTCAATCCGGCCATCGAAAAGCGAACGCAAAAAGTTCTTGCTCGATCAAGCGTCACTGACACCTTCGAGTCAATCGCAGACGATTGGTACACAACAAAATTCGCCAACCGCTCTGAGTCTTGGAAGGTATCCAACAAGCTGTATCTGAGCCGAGA
>JANOLC010000188.1:0-5633 GCA_031419575.1 Burkholderiales bacterium
AGAAAAAGTCAATGAGCATGGTGATTTCCTCTCAATGCCTGGTTCGTAAACCGTTCAACGCGGCTTGTCCCGCAAGTACAGTAATTGCGCTTTTACCTCAGACCACTCGCCACTGCGCAGGCTGTACATCACGGTGTCGCGAATGGTGCCATCGCGGCGCAAGGCATGGCCGCGGATGATGCCGTCTTTGCGGGCACCCAGGCGCTCAATCGCTTGTTGTGAGGCATGGTTGAAGTTGTCGGTGCGCCAGCCCACCACATGGCAACCCAGCGTTTCAAACGCATGGGTCATCAAAATTAGCTTGCAGGTGGTGTTGATGTGGGTGCGCTGGCAGCGTTTTGCGTACCAGGTGTAGCCAATTTCCACCCGTTTCACGGCGGGCAGGATGTCGTGGTAACTGCTGCTGCCCAGCACGGTGCCGGTGGCAGCGTCGGTGACGGCAAAGGCAAAACGGTTGCCCGCGTCACGCATGGCCAAAGCGTCTGCGATGTATTGGCGGGTCTGATCCGGCTCGGGCACCGAGGTCACTCGGATATTCCACAATTCGCCATCAGCGGCGGCCGCGCGCAGCCCGTCTTCATGGGCCAGCGACAGCGGAACCAGCTTGATGCCGTTGGCCTCCAAATCCACCGGTTCTACAAAAGCCATTTCAATCCTCTGGTTTGTCGTTTGACGTGCCGTTGTTTCCCGCTCGCAAGCGCCGGGCCAGTTGCAGGCCCAAGCCACCACCCAAACCGACCAGTACGATGGCCACGATGGTTGCGTTGCTGTAGCCCGGTGCCATCAGTTCCAGGCCGAACAAGCTGCCCAGCCAAAACCCGGCCAGTGACCCGCCGATGAAGCCAATGGCATCGCCGACACCTTCAGCCAATAGTGATTTATTGCTCATACTGCGTTGGCCAATCTAACGGTTGTGGCGTTGCATGAACACCAATTTTTCAAACAAGGTCACGTCCTGCTCGTTTTTTAGCAATGCGCCAACCAAGGGGGGGACCGCCACTTTGTCGTCCTTGCTTTGCAGGGCCTCCAAGGGGATGTCTTCGGCAACCAGTAGTTTCAGCCAGTCCAGTAGCTCGCTGGTCGAAGGCTTCTTCTTCAGACCCGGCAAATTGCGAACATCGTAAAAAGTTTTCATGGCCGCTGTCAACAGTTCCTTTTTCAGGCCTGGGAAGTGCACATCCGTGATCTGCTTCATCGTGTCTGCATCAGGAAATTTGATGTAGTGGAAGAAGCAGCGGCGCAAAAATGCGTCAGGCAGTTCCTTTTCGTTGTTGGATGTAATGAATACCAGCGGACGGTGTTTGGCGCGAATCAGCTCGCGAGTCTCGTAGCAATAAAACTCCATCCGGTCAATTTCACGCAGCAAGTCGTTGGGAAATTCAATGTCAGCCTTGTCGATTTCATCAATCAGCAGGGCCACCGGGTGGTCGGTGGTAAAGGCCTGCCACAACACACCTTTGAGGATGTAGTTGTGAATGTTTTTAACTTTCTCCCCGCCGTCAATATCGCCCAATTGCGAATCGCGCAGTCGACTCACCGCGTCGTATTCATATAGACCTTGCTGTGCCTTGGTGGTGGATTTAATGTGCCATTGCAGCAGCGGCATGTACAGCGCCTGGGCTACTTCTTCCGCCAACATGGTCTTGCCGGTGCCAGGCTCACCCTTGACCAACAGTGGGCGTTGCAAGGTGATCGCCGCATTCACGGAGAGCATCAGGTCTTGGGTAGCGACGTAGTTTTTAGTGCCTTGAAATTTCATGTTCGTGCGGGGTGTCAGAAAAATGGCGATTGAATGCGGGGGGTGCGATTGGGTTAAGTGTTGGCGGCCGATATAATCGAACACTCGACTTACACCCATCACCGCTTGATTGTCCGCGCAAAATGAAGAAACTGATGTTGCCCTTTTTAGCTTTGCTTGTCACTTCTGTGACGACCATTTCCGCCTTGGCTCAAGAAGTCCAAGGTGATGTCAAAGCGGGTGAGAAAAAAATCGCCATGTGCATTGGCTGCCACGGTATCGTGGGTTACCAGGCCAGTTTCCCTGAGGTCTACAAGGTTCCCAAAATCTCGGGCCAAGGTGCCAAGTACATCGTCTCATCTCTCAATGCCTACAAAAAAGGCGACCGCAAACACCCGACCATGCGCGGTATTGGCGAATCGTTGAGTGATCAGGACATGGCTGACGTTGCTACTTATTACGAAGCACATGGCGTTGTGGCCGGTGCTGTAGTCCCTGAAAAAGCCCCTGACGGCACTGGGAAAGTCGCTGAGTTGCTGAAAAAGGGCGCCTGCGTTTCTTGCCACGGCGACAATTTCAGCAAACCTATTGACCCCACCTATCCCAAGATTGCGGGCCAGCACGCTGACTATCTGTTTGTGTCACTCAAGGCCTACAAGGTTGAGAACAATGCCAAAGTGGGTCGTGCAAACGGTGTGATGGGTGGTATTGCCAAGCAGTTTTCCAACAACGAGCTGAAAGAGCTGGCCAATTACGTTAGCGCTTTGCCGGGTGATCTGAAAATCGTACCGCAGGCCAAGTTCCGTTAAATTCAGTCCCGCGTAGCGTTCCGCTGCACGCAGTCAATGTACGCCGTCCCGTCCGGTGGACGCCCAGAGCGCTGGCTTTCCCAAATCATTTGCCCCAGGCACTCCATGGTTTCATGGTGCGCATCGTGAAGCGAATCGCGCCGGGCGGTTAATAACTCCACGGCCTGGCGGATGCCGCGTGGCTGGTCAATGCTGCATTGCTCGGTAATGGACAGGTGCATTGATAAATGCAGAAATGCGTTGGTCTTGGCTGCGTCTTCATCGGTCATTTTGAGCAGCGCGGCATCCACGTCGGCCAGCTCGGCGTGGTACTCCGGGTGTTCGTCAATCCACAGACTTGCTATTGTTTCTATAGCTTCAAGTGTTTGATTGGTGATGACTTTGGCGTAAACGGAGCAAAAAAACCGGCGAACATCGGCCTGGGAGGGTTGGAATAGCATGGGCTGAATTGTCGCTTGAGCGCTAACATCCGACATTCCCAATGCCCTATTCACCCTGATAAAAATCACCATGACAAACCAAGCCTTTATTTGCGATGCCATCCGCACCCCCTTTGGTCGCTATGGCGGCACGTTGAGCAGCGTGCGCACCGACGATCTGGGGGCCGTTCCCCTGAAAGCCCTGATGGCCCGTAACCCCAACGTCGATTGGCTGACGGTTACGGACATCATCTACGGCTGCGTCAACCAGGCCGGTGAAGACAACCGCAACGTGGCCCACATGGCCAGCCTGCTGGCAGGTTTGCCACTGGAATTGCCGGGTGCCACCATCAACCGCCTATGTGGCTCGGGGCTGGACGCCATTGGCACGGCAGCGCGCGCTATCAAAGCGGGCGAGGCGTTGATGATGATCGCCGGTGGGGTCGAGAGTATGAGCCGCGCGCCTTTTGTGATGGGCAAGGCCGAGAGCGCTTTCAGCCGCGCTGCGCAGATGTATGACACCACCATCGGCTGGCGTTTTGTGAATAAATTGATGAAAGAAAAATACGGGGTGGATGCCATGCCAGAAACGGCCGAGAACGTGGCAGCCGACTATAAGATCAGCCGCGAGGATCAGGACAAGATGGCGCTGGCCTCACAACTCAAAGCTGTTGCCGCACAAAAGGCCGGGCATTTTGATGCCGAGATCACGCCCGTCACGATTGCTCAAAAGAAGGGCGATGCAGTGATCGTTAGCAAAGACGAACATCCCCGCGAAACCTCCATGGAGGCGCTGGCCAAGCTCAAAGGCGCCGTGCGCCCCGATGGCAGCGTGACGGCGGGTAATGCCAGCGGCGTGAACGATGGTGCCTGCGCCCTGCTGATTGCCAATGAGGCCACCGCCAGAGCGCAGGGCCTAACCCCGCGTGCGCGCATCGTCGGCATGGCCACAGCGGGCGTGCCCCCCCGCATCATGGGCATTGGCCCCGCGCCTGCTACCCAAAAAGTGCTGGCATTGACTGGCTTGACCCTGGCACAAATGGACGTGATTGAACTTAACGAAGCGTTTGCCGCACAAGGCCTGGCCGTGCTGCGTTTGCTGGGTTTGCAGGATGACGACGTGCGGGTGAACCGATGGGGTGGTGCGATTGCCTTGGGTCACCCGTTGGGCGCATCTGGCGCTCGCTTGGCAACTACGGCCGTCAACCAGTTGCATCAGACCGGCGGCCGTTACGCGTTGTGCACCATGTGCATAGGCGTGGGGCAGGGGATTGCACTGGTGCTGGAACGGGTTTAGAGCCCCCAAACCCCCTTCAGCCCTTGATGACTCGGCGGCGTGCAGCCCATCCCACCAGGGCCAAGCCACCCAGCATGAGTGCGTAGGTTTCTGGTTCGGGGACTGGGGCGATGGCAGCGGTGTAGTTGATGTTGTCGAGAGCGACGTAAGCGAAGCCTGAGACGCCGCTAAGCGTTACCGAAGTAATGCCCGTGAAATCCGCCAAACCATGGGCACTCGTAAATGTGGTGAATGAACTCGCAAGGGAGAGTTGCGCGGTGACAGAGGCAGTCCCTGGTCTGATGCCTGTGATGGTGAGCTGGGGCGTGTTGCCATCAAAGTTCAACCAACCTCCAATGTCGATATGCGTCAAGTCAAAGTAACCGCCTGTTGACTGGTTGAACAAACTAAATGACTCTCCAATGCTCACGGAGTCTGCGGCAAACGCCAGGTAGCGCGTGCCATTGCTCGACCCACGGTCAGTTCGATCTTGAACAGCGTGCCCGAAACTAGTTGAAAAAATAAAGTCGCCACTGTGAATATCCGGCGTAACAACGCCGGCGGCAGGCGTGATTTCCTCGAAAGTTGCGGTCGGTAGTGGTGGCACCGCTACTACGGCTTGTGCCATGCCGGTGAAAAAAAACTGAAAAGACCCTAGCAGTAGTCCAATGAGTTTGATTTTTGAGTTCATGGTTTGTGCTGGGTGATTGAAAGACTGCCATAGCGGTTCATAAAAATCCAATTTTTAGCGGCCACCACTACGAAATTCCAATCAACGTAGCCCTGGCCTGCGTGCCCTTGGGCCCGTAAACGGTGCATCCCACACTGGCGTCAACACCAATAAGTATTGGAAAGCCAGCGTCACCTACTTCGTAACCACTGGGTAGCCCACCCTGCAATAGGCGAGTCGCATGGAAACAATCGCGAACGACAACCCCATTCGCCGCATTCACCTTCCGCGCGGAGTAATTAATCGCCGATGACGACGTCAGCGCACCCGCCACCCCATCCGTCGCCGCCTGCTGAGCGTCCGCACTCAAATCCACAAATTTGGGCAAAGCCACCGCAGCGAGGGTTCCAAGTATCACGATCACCATCACCAGTTCGATCAAGGTAAATCCTGCATTGCGACTAAAACCAGCACTCACCACATTGGCACCACGCTAATCAAGTTAATAAAAAAAGGAGAAAAACTTGGGGAAATTTATTTTAAGGAGAAATGCGGACCCGGTCTGTAGGCCGTTCGACCTATTGTGTCGGGGGTAGAGGCCTTTATGCAAGGTAAAGCCGCACACCTTGAACACTTGGGCAGCACGGTTATGCTGTCGCCCACATGACGCTTCTATCACTGCCGTTCCCCCTCATCACCGACTGGCAGTTTTACGCAGTCA
>JANOLC010000189.1:0-3389 GCA_031419575.1 Burkholderiales bacterium
CCCTGAACGCCATCACCAATCCCGGCACCAACAGCTACAAGCGCCTGGTTCCTGGCTATGAAGCACCGGTCAAACTGGCGTACTCCGCCAAAAACCGTTCGGCTTCCATCCGGATTCCGTTCGTGGCCAACCCCAAAGGTCGCCGTGTTGAAGCGCGTTTCCCTGATCCACTGATGAACCCTTACCTGGGCTTCTCTGCCTTGTTGATGGCTGGCCTGGACGGCGTGGAAAACAAGATTCACCCTGGCGAAGCCGCCAGCAAGGACTTGTACCATTTGCCACCGGAAGAAGACAAGTTGATACCAACTGTTTGCCACAGCCTGGACCAGGCGCTGGAATGCCTGGACGCTGACCGTGCCTTCCTGACCAAAGGTGGTGTGTTTACCGACGCCTACATTGACGCCTACATTGATCTGAAGATGCAGGAAGTCACGCGCTTGCGCATGGCGACGCACCCTGTCGAATTCGACATGTACTACTCGCTTTAATCGCACTTTGATCGCGGCTGCCATCGGGCAGTTTGTGGATCACAGACGGAGAAAAAAAAGAACGGCTTCGGCCGTTCTTTTGCTTTCAGAGGTTGCAATAGGGTTTTGTTTTCATGTCTTATTCTGGCTTTGACTTGTGGCACAGTGAGTGCATACTGAATAAGTATCCCTGCACACTTTTGCTGCCTGGAGATCGCATGAAATATTTTTACCTCCTTCTCATTCCTGCATTTTTTTGCCTCAATAGCTTCGCACAGGAGCGCATCTACCGCTGCGACAACAACGTCTACACCAATACACTGCAAGATCCCAAGGCACAGGGCTGCAAGTTGGTGGAGGGTGGCAATGTCACCATCGTTCAAGGCACCCGTCCGGCGGCTGCGGGCCAAACACCGGTGAAGGTGGCGTCTGCCTCCCAGACGTCTGCCACATCGCCTGCGGGCAGCCCCAAGGTGGATAGCAATGATCAAAAGTCGCGAGATTCGGATGCCCGGCAAATTCTGGACTCTGAACTCAAAAAGGCCGAGTCCCGCAAAGCCGAGTTGACCCGTGAATACAACAATGGCGAACCCGAGAAGCGCGGTGACGAGGCCCGCAATTACCAAAAGTACCTTGACCGGGTGGCCGAGCTCAAAGCCAGCCTGGCCCGCGTAGACAGCGACATTGCCGGTATCCGCCGCGAGCTGGGTCGTGCGGGTGGCGCAGGCAATGCCATCACCACAACTGGGGCAAAATAGTCGGCTTGACCAAGCCCACTAAACCCCCCAAGCCTAACCTGCCCGCCGCCTCTGCGGTCGCGGCGCATCGCTTTCACTCCTTTGACTTGCTGGCCACACTGGTGGCCGTGGTGCACAGCCAGGGCACGGTGTTATTTGCCAACTCGGCCCTTGAGGACGCGTTAGGTACGTCGCGCCGCACGATTGAGGGCTCGCACTTCCCCGACAGCTTTACCGAGCCGCATCTGCTCAACAACGCGCTGGAAGGCGCCGGTGGCAACGCCTTTGCTGCGCTGCGTTACGACGCCTGGCTCAAGCGCCTGAACCACGATGCCATTCCTGTGCACGTCATCGTCACGCAAACTGACATAGCCCATGAAATTGTGGTGGAACTGTTGCCGCTGGAGCAGCAAGCCCGGCAAGATCGTGAGGAGCGTCTGGCCGATCAGGCTCAAGCCAACAAGGAGTTGATTCGCAACCTGGCGCACGAGATCAAGAATCCATTGGGTGGCATTCGCGGCGCGGCGCAGTTGCTGGAGATGGAGATCGAGTCGCGTGAGTTGACCGAATACACCCAGGTCATCATTCGCGAAGCCGACCGCTTGCAGACCTTGGTGGACCGTTTGCTGGCGCCGCACCGCCGGCCGCATCTGGTGGGTGATGTCAATATTCACGAGGTGTGTGAGCGTGTGCGCTCTCTCATTCTGGCCGAATTTCCCAAGGGTTTGCGCGTGGTGCGGGACTACGACACGTCCATCCCCGAGTTTCGCGGTGACCGTGAGCAACTGATTCAGACGGTTCTCAACATTGCCCACAACGCCTGCCAGGCACTGTCTGAGCGCATCGCAGCCGGGGATGCCATCGTGACTTTTCGCACGCGGGTGCAGCGGCAAATCACCTTTGGCAAACAACGCTACCGGCTGGCACTGGAATTGCATGTCATTGACAACGGGCCTGGCGTACCAGACTCGATCAAGGAGCGCATTTTTTACCCGCTGGTGTCGGGCAGAGATGGCGGCTCTGGTCTGGGGCTGACGCTGGCGCAAACCTTTGTTCAGCAGCACCATGGATTGATCGAGTGTGAGAGTGTGCCGGGACGGACGGATTTCCAAATATTGATACCGCTGCCTTGAACTTTGTAGAGTTTTAGTGGCAGCCCCAACAGGGTTGACAACACATATGAAGCCGATCTGGATAGTAGATGACGACCAATCCATCCGCTTCGTTCTGGAGAAGGCGCTCTTACGCGAAAACCTTCCCACTCGCAGCTTCACCAACCCCAAAGATGTCATCACCGCGCTGAACACGGCCAGTGACGAAGACGGCCCACAAATTCTGGTAAGTGACATCCGCATGCCCGGTGGCTCCGGCCTGGATTTGCTGGAGAAGGTCAAAGCCAAACACCCCGGCTTGCCGGTCATCATCATGACGGCGTTCTCAGACCTTGACAGTGCTGTATCGGCCTTTCAGGGAGGGGCGTTTGAGTACCTGCCCAAGCCGTTTGATTTGCCCAAAGCGGTGGAGCTAATTCGCCGCGCGGTGGAGGAAAGCCAGCGCGAGGAAGTCGCTGAAGAACGCATGGCCGCCGCGCCAGAAATGCTGGGCCAGGCCAGCGCCATGCAAGACGTGTTCCGTGCCATTGGCCGCTTGAGCCAGAGCAACGTCACCGTGATGATCACGGGTGAGTCGGGTTCGGGCAAAGAGCTAGTGGCGCGTGCCCTGCACAAGCATTCACCCCGGGGCGATTTGGGCAAAAACACGGGTAAAGGGGGCCCGTTTGTGGCCATCAACACCGCAGCCATCCCTAAGGACTTGCTGGAAAGCGAACTCTTCGGTCATGAGCGCGGGGCCTTCACCGGTGCGCAAACCATGCGCCGGGGCCGCTTTGAGCAGGCCGACGGCGGCACGCTGTTTCTGGATGAGATTGGCGACATGCCGTTTGACCTGCAAACGCGTTTGCTGCGGGTGTTGAGTGACGGGCACTTTTACCGGGTGGGAGGCCACAGCGCCGTCAAAACCAATGTGCGCGTGATCGCTGCCACCCACCAGAACTTAGAGCAACGCGTCAAGGAAGGCGTATTTCGTGAAGATTTGTACCACCGCCTGAATGTGATCCGCTTGCGCTTGCCCGCCCTGCGGGAGCGCCGCGAAGACGTTTTTGCACTGACGCGCCATTTCTTGCAAC
>JANOLC010000190.1:0-4556 GCA_031419575.1 Burkholderiales bacterium
TGTTGGCCTGCGCCTGGGCCAACAAGGGCTCTACAGCACCCGCGCTGGCGAACAAAGCCGCCGCGACTGCGGTGCGGCGGCGAATTAAGAATTGACTCATCATGATGGACTCCATTTTGAAAGTATTTTTCAATTTTTAGAGAATATGCCATCAATTTTTTCTAAAAAACAGTAAAAACCCTAGTTTCAGGTCATTTTTGTGAAAATTTATTTCATAATTGATCAAAACTACATCGTCTTGGGGCGTATGTGCAGCATAAGCACCGCCGTGGGGTTTTTCTTCGCCTTTGCCTTCCCTTTCTTACCCTCTTATCAGGAGTTCTCACCATGTCAGCACTTGAGTATTTTGGCAATCCACCCGTCGCCTCCGACCAGCAACCCCGGCCTTTTTCACCCGCGGTGCGTGCTGGCGACTTTGTGTATGTGTCGGGGCAGGTTCCGGGCGATGAAAAAGGTGAAATTGTGCAGGGCGGTATTGAGGTGCAAACGCGCCAAGTCATGAAGAATCTGTCGGCGGCGCTAGCACTGGCCGGTTGCACCCTGGATGATGTGTGCAAAACCACCGTGTGGCTGCAGGATGCGCGGGATTTCGGCAGCTTTAACCGGGTTTACATGGGCTATTTCGGCGACAAAAAACCCGCACGCTCCACCACCGAAGCACGCCTGATGGTGGATGCCCGGGTTGAAATTGACGTTGTCGCTTACAAGCCCCGAGCCTGACCAGCAACAATGTGGCTCAAACCGGCCACACCACTCCGTTGTCATTCAAGATCCCATCCAGCGGCACGTCATGCGCTTCAGGTTCAAAGTCATCCACATAACCTTGCGTAAATCCTAGACCAACGGTGACCGGTTTGGGCTGCAAAGTCGCCAGGGTGCGGTCATAAAAACCGCCGCCGTAAC
Source organism: Burkholderiales bacterium (assembly GCA_031419575.1). GTDB lineage: Bacteria > Pseudomonadota > Gammaproteobacteria > Burkholderiales > Burkholderiaceae_C > JANYCG01. Next base: position 904 of record JANOLC010000190.1, read on the forward strand.
CCAAGCGATATCCACCGGTGCTGTAACCCACACAGGGTACAAACAGGAGTGTGGGCACGATCACTTCGGTGTCTTTGGGCTTGGGGATGCCATAGGCGTCTTCTTCCATGGGGCAGCCCGGGTACCAGGCCCAAAACGTGAGGGTTTTGTGCACTTTGTCCACCACCGGCAAGCCAATGCGGCGCTGCCGGGCCGCATCAACCAACTCGCCGTCTTCTTTCCAGCGGTGCAGGGCGGGCAGGGGGTCAAATTCGCCTTTGATGGGCCAGTAGGCACCAATCACCGTGTCGGTGCGGCCGACCAGCCAGATCCGCATCACTTGTTGTAACAGTGCGGCCCGCTGTAGTCGGTCAGGCATGTCCAGGCGTTGCTCTATCAGTGCCTTGCGTAAGGCCTTCTTTTCAAACGCCTTTTTATCCAATGATTTGTCCATAATCCCCCCATGCAGTTATCCGCCATTTTGACATTGATCGCCAAGTACGGAACCCTCAGCGTTACCCTGAGCGCTGCCCTTTTAGCACCCGTCACAGCCCAGTCACAAAACAAGGGTGATGACACGGTTCTTGAAATGAGCCAGGCCTTTAAAAAGGGCGACCGCAAACGTTTGACTGCCCTGCTGCCCCAAGCCGCTGGGCACCCCCTGGAGCCGTGGGCCGCCTACTGGGAATTACGCGCCCGGCTAGACACCGCCACCCCGGCCGAGGTGCAGGCCTACTTCGGCCGTTTTACGGGCACCTACCAAGAGGACCGCCTGCGCAACGACTGGCTGCTGGTGTTGGGTGCGCGGCGCGACTGGACCAACTTTGCCGCCGAGCACTTGAACTACCGCATGAATGACGACCGCGAGCTGCGGTGCTATTCCATGGCGGTTGAAAACACCTTTGCCGGCATCAACGTGACCGAAGAACTCAAACGCAACTGGTATGCGCAAAAAGAGGCTGACGACGGTTGCAATTACCTGGCCGCCAAGTTGTATGCCGCCAAGCGCTTGACCGATGCCGATGTCTGGCGCAAAGCCCGCATGGCAATGGAAGCCAACCGGCCCAAGGCTGCCGGCATGGCCGCTGGGATTGCCGTGGCAGATGCCGCCACCCACATCAACGAGATTCAAGATAACCCGGCACGCTACCTGTCCAGACGCGTGGTAGCTGTGGGCAAGGTGAACAAGGAATACGTGGTGCTCGCCCTGACCCGCATGGCATCCAGCGACCCCGATGCCGCCGCCAGTGTGCTGGAGAACCACTGGAGCGTGCATCTGAGCGCCGAGCAGCGTTCATGGGCTTGGGGTGTGATTGGCAAGAGCGCCGCGCAACGCATCTCCCCCGATGCCCCCGCCTACTTTGCCAAGGCCAAAGACGCGGACTTGAGCGATGACTTGCTGGGCTGGAAGGTGCGCGCTGACCTGCGCAAAGGCAACTGGAAAGACGTGCTGGCCGCCATCAAGGCCATGGATGCCGATTCAGCGCTGGAGCCCACCTGGGTCTACTGGCGCGCCCGTGCCCATTTGAAACTGGCCAAAAATGACACGGAGCGAGCCGAGGCCAACGCCGCCTTGCAAAGCATTGCCGGGGTGCGTGGCTTTTACGAGCAACTGGCGCTGGAGGAGCTGGGTCAGCGCATTACTGTGCCGCCCCGCCCCACGCCGTTAACCGCTGAAGAAAAAGACGCCGCGCGCAAAAACCCGGGTCTGAACCGGGGCCTGTACGCCATCCAGATGGGGTTGCGCAGCGAGGGCGTGCGCGAGTGGAACTACAGCACCAACCTACATGCCAAAGGCGGCATGCTCGACCGCGAGCTGCTGGCCGCTGCTGACCTGGCCTGCCAGCGCGAAGTGTGGGACCGCTGCATCAACACCAGCGAGCGTACTCAAAAAGTCATCGATCTGGAGCAGCGCTTTCCCATGCCTTTCAAAGACGCGGTGGTGCAACGCGCCAAGCAGATCGACCTGGACCCGGCCTACGTGTATGGGCTGATTCGCCAGGAGAGCCGCTTCATCATGGACGCACGCTCCGGCGTGGGGGCGTCGGGCCTGATGCAGGTGATGCCCGCCACCGCCAAGTGGACTGCCAAGAAGATTGGTTTGACGGATTTTCAGCCACACCAAATCACTGACCGCGACACCAATATTGCCATTGGCACCGGCTACTTGAAACTGGTGCTGGATGACTTTTCAGGCTCCATGGCGTTGGCCGCTGCGGCCTATAACGCAGGCCCGAGTCGCCCCAGAAACTGGCGTGGTCAAACGGGTGCTCCCGTGATGGAGGCCGCTATCTGGGCTGAAAACGTGCCGTTTGCCGAGACACGCGATTACGTCAAAAAAGTGTTGTCCAACACCACCAATTACGCCGCGCTGATCACCGGGCAGCCACAGTCGCTCAAAGCCCGCCTGGGCACCGTGGGGCCTAAAGACGCGTCAAGCCCGGAAGTCAACCGCGACTTGCCTTAATTTTGTTGATATGAAAAAAATACTTGTTTTGGGTGGAACTGGCTTTGTAGGTCGGCACCTGTGTGAAAAACTCAACCGTGCAGGCATCCGTGTGACGCTGCCCACCCGCAAGCTGGAGAACGCCCGCCAGGTGCAATCGCTACCGCTGGTGGACGTGATAGTGGCCAACGTGCATGTGGAATCTGAGCTGGTCGCGTTGATGACTGGAGTGGATGCCGTGGTCAATCTGGTGGCCATCCTGCATGGCTCACAAGGAGATTTCACGCGTGCCCACGTGACCTTGCCGCAAACCCTGGTGCGCGCCTGCCAGGCAGCAGGCGTGAAGCGCGTGGTGCAGGTGAGCGCCCTGGGTGCCGCGCTGGACGCGCCGTCGATGTACCAGCGCAGCAAGGCGCAAGGCGAGCAGGTGCTGCAATCGGCTGGGCTGAACTTGACCGTGCTGCGACCCAGCGTGATTTTTGGCGCAGAGGACAAATTCCTCAATGTGTTTGCCAAGCTGCAGCAGGTTTTCCCCGTCATCCCACTGGCCGGTGCTGGGACCAAATTTCAACCCGTGTGGGTGGAAGATGTGGCGCAGGCCGTTGTGAATTGCCTGATGCAGCCGACCACCTCAGGCCATATTTATGAGGCGTGCGGGCCGGACGTTTTCACCCTGGCACAGCTCGTGCAACTGGCAGGCCGCGTGAGTGGTGCCAACCATGGTCAGGGCCGCCCGGTATTCCCCCTCCCGCTGGGCTTGGGCCGCTTGCAGGCCACGCTAATGTCACTGGCCCCCGGCGAGCCGCTGATGAGCCGAGACAATCTGGATTCCATGGCCGTGGACAACGTCTCCAGCGGCCAGCAGCCGGGCCTGGTGGGCTTGGGCATCACCGCCAGCAGCCTGGCCGGTGTGGCACCCAGCTACTTGAGCATTGCCAGCAAGCGCAGCGTGTTTCAAAACCTGCGCGCCCGAGCAGGCCGGGGTTGACACTGCGCACTGGGTGACTCGAGTTATTGCATCAATTTTTGAGGCTTTCAGCATCAATTCGACTCACGGCGGCCCGTAACATCGAAGGCCAATCAATCCCTTGAACCCTGAAAGCGCTCTTATGCTCAAGCTCTACATCGGCAACAAAAATTACTCCTCCTGGTCCATGCGCCCCTGGGTGCTGCTGAAGCAGGCGGGCATCCCATTTGAAGAGGTCATGGTGCGTTTTGACTCGTTTGA
>JANOLC010000191.1:0-3071 GCA_031419575.1 Burkholderiales bacterium
TGCAAAGCTGACCTTCTCGGACTCAATCAGTTCAAAAATAGACTTGCCGTCCATCGCCGGGCCGGGGAACACCAGTTTGGCACCCGTCATGGCGGCAGAGTACGGCAAGCCCCAGGCGTTGACGTGGAACATGGGTACCACCGGCAAAATGCAATCGCGGGCACTCATGCTCAAGGCATCCGGCAAGGCACCGGCAAACGCATGCAGCATGGTGGAGCGGTGGCTGTACAACGCAGCCTTGGGGTTGCCCGTGGTGCCGCTGGTGTAGCACATGCTCGACGCCGAGTTCTCGTCAAACTCGGGCCACGTGTAGGTGGAGGGTTGCTCGCCAATCCAGGCCTCATAGCTCACCAAGCCGGGGATGCCGCTGTCAGCCGGCAACTTGTCGGCATCACACATCGCCACATAGTGTTTGATGGTGGGGCAGCGGCCATGAATGGCTTTGACGATGGGTAAAAAGCTCATGTCAAAGCACAGTACGGTGTCTTCGGCGTGGTTGGCAATCCAGGCAATCTGGTCAGGGTGCAGGCGCGGGTTCAGCGTGTGCAGCACGCGGCCGGACCCGCTCACGCCAAAGTACATCTCCAGATGGCGGTAGCCGTTCCAGGCCAGGGTGGCCACGCGTTCACTGAACGGGAGCTTTAGGGTATCCAGCGCATTGGCCACCTGACGCGAACGGGCGGCGACCTCTTTATAGGTGCAGCGATGGATGTCGCCTTCCACCCGGCGCGACACAATTTCGCCTTCACCATGGTGGCGCTCGGCATAGTCGATCAAGGACGAAATGAGTAACTGGTGATGTTGCATTAACCCAAGCATGAAATGGCTCCTGAGAGGTTGTTGAATAGATTAGTACGTTCGCAGGGGTCAGAGTATGTCGCAGCTTTTCGCCGGTGCCGCGCGAAAATGCTCGGCCCACTTGTCACCCACGCGTCTGCCCGCATCCGCAGACCCCACCGCTTACCCGGTTGCTCTTTGCGTGAAACCTGATTGCGGGACAATCTCACCCATGACTTCTGACCCGCAAAACTTACAGTGTGTAGACCTTGGCCTGACTTGGCGCAACGGCTTTGCCAACTTGGGCACCGCCTTTTTCACCCACTTGGCCCCACAGCCACTGCCCCAGCCGTATTGGGTGGGCAAAAGTCAGGCTGTTGCCCAGCAGCTGGGGCTTGCGCCGTCGTGGCTGGAATCCCCGGATTTGTTGGAGGCCTTGAGTGGCAACCGGCCCATTTCAGGCACGAACCCCTTGGCCAGCGTCTACAGCGGTCATCAGTTTGGGCAATGGGCGGGGCAATTGGGCGACGGTCGGGCGATTTTGCTGGGGGAGACCTCCAACCTTGAAGTGCAACTCAAAGGCGCTGGCCAGACGCCCTACTCCCGCATGGGCGATGGCCGCGCGGTATTGCGCTCCAGCATTCGCGAATTTTTGGGCAGCGAGGCGATGGCCGGGTTGGGTATAGCTACCTCACGCGCGCTGTGCGTCACCGGCTCGGACGCCGGGGTGCGCCGCGAGGAAATCGAGACCGCTGCCGTGGTGACCCGCATTGCCCCCAGTTTTATCCGCTTTGGCCACTTTGAGCACTTCTCCCACCGCGATCAGCACGACGAGCTCAAGACGCTGGCCGACTACGTCATCGACCGTTACTACCCGGCGTGCCGTACCAGCAAAGCCTTCGAAGGCAATGCCTACGCTTGCCTGCTGCAAGCCGTGAGTGAACGTACCGCTCACATGGTCGCCCACTGGCAATCGGTCGGTTTTTGTCACGGCGTGATGAACACCGACAACATGAGCATCCTGGGCCTGACGATTGACTACGGCCCGTTCCAGTTTCTGGATGCCTACGTGCCCGGCCACATCTGCAACCACAGCGACACCTCCGGCCGGTATGCTTTCAACAAACAACCCAATATCGCTTACTGGAATTTGTACGCCCTGGGTCAGGCCTTGCTGCCGCTGATTGGTGAACAGGAACTGGCGGTTGCCGCGCTGGAGTCCTACAAAACCGTGTTCCCCACCGCTTTTGAAGGTCTGATGCGCGCCAAGTTGGGGGTGGTCGATGCCAGGCCGGGTGACCGGGATCTGATCGAAGGCGCGCTCAAGCTCCTGTCCAAAGACCGCGTGGACTACACCATCTTTTGGCGACGCTTGAGCCAGTGGGCGGCGGGAGCATCCGTTGAGACGGTGCGCAACTTGTTTCTGGATCGGTCCGCCTTTGATATTTGGTTGCTACAATATTCGCAGCAAACTATTGATTCTCCACGGGGACTTCAGGCCGATTTGATGCTTAAAACCAACCCAAAGTACGTTTTGCGCAATCATTTGGGCGAGCAGGCCATTCGGGCGGCGAAACTAAAAGACTTTTCTGAAGTCAGTACCCTGCTGATGTTGCTGGAGACTCCGTGTGAGGAGCACCCTGGTTTTGAGGCTTATGCCGACTTTCCCCCTGACTGGGCTTCCAGCATCGAAATCAGCTGCTCGTCCTGACCCCAAATCCACGCATTGTTGACAACGCTTGAACACGCCATGACCTACAAAATCCAAAAAACTGACGCACAGTGGAAAGCCCTGCTACAAGAAAAAGGGGCCGAACCACTGGCCTTTGACGTAACCCGCCACGAAGCCACCGAGCGTGCCTACTCCGGCAAGCTCGAAAGCATCAAGGCTGCGGGTGTTTACAAATGCATTTGCTGCGACAAACCGCTGTTCGACTCCAGCGCCAAGTACGAATCCGGCTCCGGCTGGCCCAGCTACTTTCGGCCCATCGGCGAGGATGCCGTCGGCACCAAGGTTGATGGCCTGTTGTGGATGAAACGCACCGAAGTCCATTGCGCTGACTGCGGTGCTCATCTGGGTCACGTCTTTGAAGACGGCCCAGCGCCCACCGGCCTGCGCTACTGCATGAATTCGGCATCGCTTGCGTTCACGCCCACTTGACTTCGACCCTGACAGACTCAAGCCCAAACTACCCACGGACAGCACTGATTCATTCATGAAAATTCTGATCGACTTTTTCCCCATCCTGTTGTTCTTTGGTGCGTTCAAGATGTACGACATCTACCTCGCCACA
>JANOLC010000192.1:0-2680 GCA_031419575.1 Burkholderiales bacterium
ATTGGGGCCGAGGGGCAGTACATCATCGGGGCGATTTTTGCAGGCGGTGTGGCGCTGATGGCCGACAAAACCACGGGTGGCTGGATTGTGGTGCCCATCATCCTGGCCGGTGTGGTGGGCGGTATGTTGTGGGCGGCGGTGGTGGCCTTGCTGCGCGACCGTTTTAACGCCAATGAAATTCTGGTCAGCCTGATGCTGGTGTACGTGGCCGTGCAGGTGCTGAGTTATATGGTGGGCGGCCCGTGGAAAGACCCGCAGGGGTTCAACTTCCCGCAGACGCAAAATTTTGAGGCTATAACCCGCATTCCCCGATTGTTTGCCGGGTCCAGGGTCAGCATTGGCGCGCTGATCGCGGTGGTGGGTGTGGTGGCGGTGTGGATTTTTCTGTTTCGCACCCGGGCCGGGTTTGCGCAGCAGGTCGGCGGGTTGGCACCAGCGGCCTCACGTTACGCCGGGTTCTCATCGCGCAAAGCCTTGTGGACGGCGCTCCTTATTTCAGGCGGGGCGGCAGGTTTGGCGGGCGCGCTGGAAGTGGCCGGGCCGATTGGGCAGCTCACCATTTACGTGCCAGCGGGTTATGGCTTTGCGGCCATCATCGTGGCGTTTGTGGGGCGCTTGCACCCGGTCGGCATGGTGTTCTCAAGCATTTTGATGAGCATGTTTTACATCGGCGGCGAGATGGCCCAGTCCCGCCTGGGGCTGACCAAATCGCTCACCGGCGTGTTTCAGGGCCTGCTGTTGTTCAGCCTGCTGGCGTGTGACACCTTGATCAATTACAAGCTGGTGATCCAGAAGAAAGTAAGCCAAAACACCAAGGAGCGTGGCTGATGGAATCCTATGCATTGCTGATTGCCGCCACGCTGAATGCCGGCACCGTGCTGGCGCTGGCCTCTTTGGGCCTGCTGATCAACGAGAAAGTCGGCATCGTCAACCTGGGGGCCGAGGGCATGATGCTGTGCGCGGCCAACGCCGGGTTTGCCACGGTGGTGCATACCGGCAACGACTGGCTGGGCTTTGCGGCGGGCATGGGCGTGGGGGCCTTGCTGGCCGCCCTGTTTGGCGTGCTGGTGATCTGGCTCAATACCAACCAATATGCGACCGGGCTGGCGCTGACCTTGTTTGGCACGGGTTTTTCGGCCTTTGTGGGCACGGCGTTTGTGCAGGCCAAAATTCCGGAGCGGGCCAGTTTTTCTATTCCCGTGTTGGGGGACATTCCGCTGATTGGCCCGGCGCTTTTTCAGCATCACCCGTTGGTTTATTTGACCGTGATTTTTGCGCTGGCGCTGATCTGGTTTTTGTACCGCACCCGCAGTGGCCTGGTGCTGCGCAGCGTGGGTGAAAGCCCCGAGTCAGCCCATGCACTGGGTTATTCGGTGCGCCGCATTCGCCTGGGTGCCGTGGTGGCGGGTGGCGCGCTGTGCGGCCTGGCGGGGGCTTACATTTCGGTGATTTACACGCCGCTGTGGGTCGAGGGCATGGTGGCGGGCAAGGGCTGGATCGCGCTGGCGCTTACCACCTTTGCCACGTGGCGCCCGGCCCGCGTGCTGGCCGGGGCCTATCTGTTTGGCGGTGTGACTATGCTGCAGTTTCACCTGCAAGGTATTGGGGTCGATGTGCCTAGCCAGGTCCTGAGCATGTTGCCTTATGTGGCCACTATCGTGGTGCTGGCGCTGATCTCGCGCAACCCGCAATGGATTCGGATCAACATGCCCGCCAGCATTGGCAAACCTTTTTATCCCGGAGCTTGATGGGCAGCCCCGCTTCAGGGCTGCTGCATCAGTTCATAATTGCCGCTTCGCATTTTTCCGCGCTTTTTCTCCACTTTCTCAACCGTGTCTTCAAATAAGGAAATTGACATGACAGACTTGCAAAAACGTAGCTTGCTGAAAATTGCAGCACTCACTGCCGTAGCCTCCGCGGCGCTGGTGGGTTGCGGCAAAACGGAGGAGCCCAAACCGGCGGCAGCCCCGGCACCCGCGCCCGTGGCATCCGCTCCAGCCCCGGCACCCAAGCCCGAGCCGCTCAAAATCGCATTTGCCTACGTCGGCCCGGTCGGTGATGGCGGCTGGACGTTTGCCCATGACAACGCCCGCAAGGCTGTGGAGAAGGAATTCGGCGACAAGATCATCACCTCGTTCGTTGAGAACGTGCCAGAGTCTGCTGACGCCGAGCGCGTGTTGCGCGACATGGCCACTCAGGGTAACAAGCTGATTTTCGGCACCACGTTTGGCTACATGGAGCCCATGCTCAAAGTCGCGCCCGACTTCAAGGACGTGAAGTTTGAACATGCCACCGGCTACAAACAGGCCGACAACATGCGCACCTATGACAGCCGCACCTACGAAGGCGCGTACATGGCCGGTGTGATTGCCGGCAAGATGACCAAGAGCAACACGCTGGGCGTGGTCGCGTCGATCCCAATTCCTGAAGTGATCCGCAACATCAACGCCTTCACGCTGGGTGCGCAGTCCAGCAACCCCAAGGTCAAGACCAAAGTGGTGTGGGTGAATGGCTGGTTTGACCCCCCGAAAGAAACCGAAGCCGCCACCGCCCTGATCAATGGCGGCGCGGATGTGCTGTTCCAGAACACCGATTCCCCTGCCGTTTTGAAGACGGCTGAAGCCAAAGGCAAGCGCGCTTTCGGCTGGGATTCCGACATGACCGCCTATGGCCCCAAAGC